>CAKVNP010000013.1 GCA_934777095.1 uncultured Clostridium sp.
GTGGAATCATTGAATTTTGCTGCGTAAGGCCCTTCGTTGTGGATAGAATTGGCTTTGGTAAAATAGTTGAAATACTAGTAGATGAAGTAGTAGTTGGTGATAGAATCATCCTACAAAGTGGTGATAAGATACCAGCAGATGGTTTATTAGTTGAAGGTGATTTAAGAGTTGATAACTCTGCTCTTAATGGTGAAGCTGAAGAATGTAAAAAAACTGCAGTGCCACAAGACTTTGTTTATCGTGAAGTCGCAATAACAGGTGATACATTTGTAGATGCCCACTCTTTATTTAGAGGTGCTGTTATTTATAATGGCGAAGGTGTAATGGAAGTTAAAAAAGTAGGTATGTCTACAATGATGGGTGAAATGGCTAAAGATATGCAGGATGAAGAAGTTGCAAGCCCATTAAAAGTAAAACTTGCTAAATTAGCAGATTCTATTTCTAAATTTGGTTATATTGGAGCAGTTGCTATTGCTGTAATCTTAATGGCACATAAGGTAATTGTTGCAGGTGGATTTAGTCCGTATTTTGCAGCTGGAATCGGTTTTGTATTAAAAGATTTATTAGAAGCTGTAATGCTGGCAGTAGTTATTATCGTAATGGCTGTACCAGAAGGTCTTCCTTTAATGATTGCAATAGTATTAATGCAGAATACATCTAAGATGTTAAATAACAATGTCTTAGTAAGAAAACCAATAGGTATAGAAACAGCAGGTTCTTTAAACATATTATTTTCAGATAAGACAGGAACAATTACTAAAGGACAACTAGAAGTAGTTGAATTCTTCGATGGAGACATCAAAGATAGTTATAAGACAAGCAAATACATTAAAAAATCTATGGCATTATGTATAGGTAAGAATACAGCTGCTATGTTTGATGAAAATAACAAAGTAATAGGTGGTAACGCTACCGATAAAGCTTTATTAAACTTTTTAACAAAAGACGTAATGAATGAAGTATCAGATGTTGAAGTTAAAAAGGTTCAAGGATTTAACTCAGCAAATAAATATTCTGCCGCACAATTAGAAGAAGTTACAGTGTATAAAGGTGCACCAGAAAGATTATTAACTAAAGCAACTAAATACATTAATGAAGAGGGACATGTAGTTCCAATCGATAAAGATAAAATTAATGCAAAAATAGATTCATTAGCAGTAAAAGCTATGAGAGTATTATCATTTGCTTACTCAGAAAGTGGATTAAAAGAAGATACTTTACCAGATGACTTAGTTATCGTAGGTTTCGTTGGAATAAGAGATGATGTTAGACCAGAAGCTAAGGTTGCTATTAAGGAAGTACAAAATGCAGGTGTACAAGTAGTTATGATAACTGGTGATAGAAAAGAAACAGCAGTTGCCATTGCTAAAGATAGTGGACTTATTCAAAATGATTCAGATTTAGCATTTACCTCTGATGAATTAAATAAAATGTCTGACGATGAAATAAAATCAGTTATTACAAGAATTAGAGTAATTGCTAGAGCATTGCCAACAGATAAATCAAGAATGGTAAGAATTGCTCAGGAACTAAATCTAGTATGTGGAATGACTGGTGATGGTGTAAATGATGCACCAGCATTAAAGAGAGCAGACGTTGGTTTTGCTATGGGAAGTGGTACAGATGTTGCTAAAGAAGCAGGAGCTATTGTTATTTTAGACGATAACTTCAAGTCAATAGAATCAGCTATACTTTACGGTAGAACTATTTACAATAATATATTAAAGTTTATTAAATTCCAATTAACTATTAACGTATCAGCAGTTGCAGTATCAGCTATTTCTCCATTCCTAGGTGTTGATGAACCATTAAAGATTACTCATATTCTTTGGATCAACCTTGTAATGGATGGATTAGGTGCCTTAGCTTTAGGTGCAGAACCAGCCCTTAAGAAATATATGCTGGAAAAACCTAAGTCAAGAACTCAAAGCATAGTTTCTAAGCCAATGATGTCACAAGTATTATTTGCAGGTGCATGGCTAACTGTATTAAGCTTCTTATTCTTAAAATTACCTTTCTTTGGTGAGATTTTTGGTGGACTTAATACAACTGAGCATATGACAGGATACTTTACACTATTTGTTTTATGTGCTGTTGTTAATGGATTCAATGTGCGTAGTGAAGGATTTAACCTTTTAGAGCATATTTCAGAAAATAAAGGTTTCTGCAAGGTTATGGGAATCATTGTAGTAGTACAAGCTATCTTAACAATGGTGGGAGGAGAATTCTTCTCATGTACACCTTTTGGAGTTAAAGGATGGATTACTGTAATACTATTATCATTATCAATGATACCAGTAGATATGATTAGAAAAGCAATTACAAGAATAGTAACTACAACAAAAACTACTACAACTGGAGCAGGAGTTAATGCTTAGATAAAAAAGAGCCCAAATGGGCTCTTTTCTTTTTTGAGGATAAATTAAAATTCATTTGCTTAGTGGGAAAATTTGCTTTATAAATATATTAACATAGGATATAATAATGCTAAATCAATACAAGGAAGAAAAGGAGCACTTAAAATGTTTGGTTACGTAACTCCCCTAAAGCCAGAGCTTAGAATTAGGGAATTTGATATGTTTAAAAGCTATTATTGTGGTATATGTATGCAGATAAAAAATAACTTCGGCAATATACCTAGGATGGTTTTGAATTATGATATGACATTTTTAGGTATTCTGCTTGATAGCTTATATGACAAGAAAGTAGTGAGAGAGGCCAAAAGATGTGTAGCTCATCCTACCAAGAAGAAGCCTATAGTAATAGATAATAAAGCTTTAGAATATGCAGCAGCCATGAATGTTTCATTAGTATATTATAAACTTCTTGATGATGTTCATGATGACAAAGATTTAGTCAGCAGGGTAAAAGCAATGGCTTTAGAACCTTACAAGAGAAAATTTAACAGAAATGTTACATTGGTTAATGATATAATAGAAGAAAATTTGAAAAAATTAAACCTATTAGAAACAGATAAAAATTTTAGTTCTATTGATGAAATAGCAGATCCATTCAGTTTACTAGTAGCTAAAATATTAGAATTATATCCAGAAGAAATAAATAATGATAACGAAGAATTAAGAGCAGATTTATATGAGTTAGGATATTCTTTAGGAAAATGGATCTATATTATTGATGCACTAGATGACTTAAAAGAAGATATGGAAAAGAATAAGTTTAATCCAATTAATTTTTTATATAATAAGGAAAACAAACCATATGAGGAGTTTTTTCAGGAGATTAAACCAAGGATAGAATTTACCATTTTAAATTGTGGGTATACCTGTAGAGAAGCTTTAGACCGTCTGCCTATTAGAAGAAATAAAGAAATTTTAGAAAATATCATAAGTTTAGGTATGATGGACAAGTACACTAGGATATCAAACAATTGTAAATGCAATATAAGGAGTGAAGAATAATGAATCCATATGAAGTATTAGGAGTAAAACCAGGTGCAAGCCAAGAAGAAATAAAATCAGCTTATAGAAAGCTAGTTAAGCAATATCATCCAGATCAGTTTGTTGATAATCCCCTAAAGGATTTAGCACAGGAAAAATTAGCTGAAGTAAATAAGGCTTATGATATGCTGAAAAATGGTGGAGCTCAAGGAAGCTACTCATCTAATAGCTATGGAAATAGTAATAATTATAGCAGCAATAGTTCTAGTAATGGTTATAGAACAAATACACAATATGCTGAAATAAGAAGGCAGATACAATCTAGAAATTATTATGCTGCTGAAAATATGTTAAATGGAATAACTAATAGAGATGCAGAATGGCACTTTTTATATGGTGTAGTAATGTTAAACAAGGGATGGTTTGATGCTGCAGTGAATAATATGGAAAGAGCATGCCAGATGGATCCAAATAACTTTGAATATAGACAAAATTTAAATCAATTAAGGAATAGAACGCAAAGATATACAAATACATATAGAACATCACCAAGTAATATGAGCACTTGTGATTGCTGCAGTAACTTGATTTGTGCAGATTGCTGCTGTGAATTAATGGGTGGAGATTTAATAAGCTGTATTTAGTATTTAATAAATAAGAGGGGAATTAATATGAAATCTAAGGAAATAACATTAGGCGGAATAATGGTTGCGTTAACTGTAATTATACTTTATGGAGCAGCTATTCTGCCAATAAATAAGCTGGCTATTCTTACGATTGCTTCAGCAGTGGTACCAATATGTATAATTAGAGCAAATGTTAAAACTGGAATATTAGTATTTTCAGCGTCAAGTATTATTTCTCTTTTTTTTATCCCAATAAATATCTGGCTGTTATATACTTTAGTGTTTGGTGGATTTGGAATAGTTAAGTATTATATAGAAAAGCTAAATAAAGTAAGTACAGAGATGATATTAAAATTTCTTTACTTTAATGGTATTTTTATTTTGACAGCAGCTGCTGGGAAAATCCTTTTAAATGTAGATTTATTTAAAATGAGTGCAGAAATGTTATCAAAGTATGTAAGCATAAATTCTAGCGGGATAATTTTAGTATTATTCTGGATTATAGCATTGGGTGCACTTTATGTGATAGACTATGCTTTAACATTAATTATTTCATTTTATTTAGAGAGAATTCATAAGTAGTATTTAAAAAACAAGAGAATAAATACCAAATATTTACAAAGGTATTAATAAGAGTTATAATTAAATAGAAGTTAGATAGATGAGTCGCCTTAAGTGTGGCTTATTTCTATATGAATAATATTTTATTACCAAACTATAAGAAAATAAATTGCAAAGGCGGGATGTAGCAAAAAGTAGATGAAGTAGTAATTAAAGAGCAAGTGGGAAATAAGTTTATTTGGCCTTTATAAGCTTGTTCCCATTTACATAGTATTTAGGGAGTAAGGATGAATTTATAGACATCCTGCAATAAAATTAAATTAATATGCTATTTTTAGTAATAATAACCATAGTATTTGTAAATACTATGGTTATTATTATCTAGAGGTGACAATAATGCTGAAATTTAGAGACTTTAACTTAATGAAGGTTTATGATATCAATGGCAGATATTTAGGTGTCATCGATGATTTAGCCATAGATTTTTACCATGGAAAAGTTAGCGGATTTTATTTGTCTAGATTTACCCTTTTTAATAAAAAAAACTATGTTGATATAAGTGATGTAGTATCAATGCAGGATGAAATGGTGGTAAAAGGATTAAAAGAGTTTAAGGGACTTAAATTTAAAGAATTAAAATATATGGATATTTACAATGAAAATAATGTTATGGAAGGTGTTTTAGAGGACATAATTATTGCTAGAGATGATTATTCAATAAAGGGATTAGTAGTTTCATCAGGTATCTTTGATCGGATGTTTAAAGGGAAAAAGATATTTTTAATTCATTGCTGTATATTGTGTGATAATTTTATTATTCATAGAAATGATGAAAAGATAAACTTTACATCTCTGCCTCATAGTATCGGAGGAAAAAATAATGCTAAAGAAGTATAAAGGAATAATTATCAAAGTAACATTGATTTTGGCTGTGTTTTTATCTGTATTATTATATTTTAAAGTTTCTTCTATTAGGGGGATAGTAAATATTATTATTATTTCATTTATTATTTCTTATGGATTAAAGCCAATAAGAGACTTTGTAGCAGAAAAAGCAAGGATAAATCGTAAGAAGGCATCACTTTATTTAATATTATTTTGCCTTGTAAGTTTTTTAGTTTTATTATACTTGATGGTTCCTGCGATAATTGAGGAAGGCCGTAATATTGGCGAGCTTTTAGATAGTATTGAAAATGGAGTTTTGAAGATTGGAGGAAAACTAGGTATAAGTAATCTGCCAATTTTTCAGACAACTTTTATGCAAATTAAGGAAAAGGTTAATATTTTTTTACAGCAGGGATCTAACAATTTTCTAGATTATTTAGTAGATGTAATGGAAAATATCATAGCTTTGGCTGTGGTACCTATTATAAGCTATTACTTTTTAGCCGATGGAAATATTATTTATAATAAGCTGCTGCTTATATTTTCTACAGACACCAGGGTTATTGTAAGAAAGATTAATAAAAATATTGATAAAGTACTAAGTAGATATATTATGAGTCAGTTAATATTATCACTGATAGTAGGGGCATTGACATTTGTTTTATTAATTGCAGCTGGGGTAAAGCTTCCTTTAGTTCTTTCGGTAGTAAATGCTGTTACTAATATAATTCCTTATTTTGGCCCTATTTTAGGTGGGGCACCTATTATATTTATAGCTTTTACAGAATCGATGACTAAAGGGATAATTGCAACGGTAGGAGTACTGGTTATCCAGCAGATTGAAGGAAATTTCTTATCTCCTAAAATCACAGGTGATAGTACAGATATGCATCCTATTGTGATAATTATTCTTTTGATTATTGGTGAGAAAATAGGAGGGGCAGTGGGTATGGTATTATGTGTTCCTCTTGCTGTAATAGTAAAAGTAATTTACGAAGATATAAATTATTATATTTTTTAGCAGAATATTGATTTTTCAAAGATAAAGATAAGGTAAATATATGATAAAAAACTACATTTTCATTGACATTGAAGTATAAATACAATATAATTTGAAATAAATAAAAGAATATTGTTCGGCAATGATAAGGATGAGTAAATATGAAATAAATATTTAGAGAGGAAGTGGCTGGTGAAAACTTCTTATTTAGCATATTGAAGCTACCTTGGAGCTGATATTTTACTTTAAGTGATGCATTTTTATGATAAATGCATAATTAGGGTGGTACCGCGGAAATATAGTTTTCGTCCCTTTCTATTAGATTGTGGATGGAGACTTTTTTATTTATATAAGGAATTATTATGATGAAATTATCAATTGAGTATTTAGAAAACTTAGAGATAGGTTTTTTACTTAATTTATAATTCGTCATTGACAAAAGTTGGAGGTAATAACAATGAAATTCATGGGAGCAAATGAATTAAGAGATTCATTTACAAAGTTTTTTGAAGAAAAAGGGCATTTAAAGATGGAAAGTTTTCCACTAGTGCCTAAAAACGATAATAGTTTATTATTAATCAATGCAGGTATGGCACCACTAAAGCCATATTTCACAGGATTACAAACACCACCAAGAACAAGAGTTACAACTTGCCAAAAGTGTATCAGAACTGGTGATATAGAAAACGTAGGAAAGACATCTAGACATGGTACTTTCTTTGAAATGTTAGGTAATTTCTCATTTGGAGATTATTTTAAAGGTGAAATAATTCCATGGGCATGGGAATTCATCACAGAAGTATTAAAATTACCTAAAGATAAGCTATATGTAACAATATATTTAGAAGATGATGAAGCTTATGATATCTGGACATCAAAGACAGATGTAGATCCAAGCAGAATATTTAGATTAGGAAAAGACGATAACTTCTGGGAAATAGGTGTAGGTCCATGTGGTCCATGTACTGAAATACATTTTGACAGAGGAGAAGGAAAAGTAAGCACAGTAGAAGAATTTATTGCTGCTTCAGATGCTGATAGAATAGTTGAATTCTGGAACCTAGTATTTATTCAATTCGAAAGAGATGAAGAAGGAAACTACAATAAATTAAAGAGCCAAAATATCGATACAGGAATGGGTCTTGAAAGAATTGCAACTATCATGCAAGGTGTAGATAATATATTTGAAATAGATACAGTTAAAAATATACTTTCAAGAGTATCTCAGCTTTCTGGTGTTGAGTATGGAAAAGATGCAAAATCTGATGTTTCATTAAGAATAATAACTGACCACGTAAAAGCAGTTACTATGTTAATTTCTGATGGAGTACAACCAAGTAACGAAGGTAGAGGATATGTACTTAGAAGATTATTAAGAAGAGCAGCAAGACACGGTAGATTATTAGGAATAAAAGAATTATTCTTAAAGGATGTAGTGGAAGCTGTTATCGAAAATTATGGCGGAGCTTATCCTCAATTAGTTGAAAATAAAGAATACATCACAAAGATAATTACATTAGAAGAAGAAAGATTCAACGAAACTATTGATAGTGGAATGAATATCTTAAATGGATTCATTGCTGAACTTGAAAAAGAAGGTTCAAAAACATTATCAGGTGAAAATACATTTAAATTATATGATACATTTGGTTTCCCAATTGAATTAACAGAAGAAATATTAGAAGAAAAGGGAATGAATGTTGACACAGAAGCATTTAAAGTAGAAATGGATGCTCAAAGAAATAGAGCTAGAAATGCAAGAGGAGAAAGCTCTTACATGGGTAATGATGAAATAGCAATCAATAAGCTGCCTGCTGATATTGAAACTGCTTTTGCTGGGTACGATGCAACAGAAGGAAATGGAAAAGTATTAGTAGTTGCTGATGAAATTAATTTCGTTGATGAATTAACAGCAGGAGCTAAAGGATATATAGTAACTGATTCAACAGTGTTCTATGCAGAAATGGGTGGACAAATTGGAGATAAAGGAACTATTGAAGGTCCAAACGGTAAGGCTTATGTTTATGACACTAAGAAAAATGTTGGTGGAAAGACAATACACTATGTAAAAGTGAATGAAGGAAGCATAAAGACTGGTGATGAAGTATCATTAACAGTTGAGAAAACATTAAGAACAAATATCTGCAGAAACCATACTGCTACACATATGCTACAAGCTGCTTTAAAAGAAGTTGTAGGATCACATGTACATCAATCAGGTTCATATGTTGATGCAGAAAGATTAAGATTTGACTTTGCTCATTTCCAAGCATTAACTCCAGAAGAAATTCAAAAGGTTGAAGATTTAGTAAATGAAAAAATAATGGAAGTAGCTACAGTTGAAACTAAGCTGATGACTATCGATGAAGCTAAGGAAAGCGGAGCTACAGCTTTATTTGATGAAAAGTATGGTGATAAGGTAAGAGTTGTTGCTGCAGGAGAATTCTCTAAGGAGCTTTGTGGAGGAACACACGTTGCTAATGTAGGACAAATTGGATTATTTAAAATCATAGCTGAAACTGGTGTAGCAGCAGGTGTTAGAAGAATTGAAGCAGTAACAGGAACAAATGCAATAAAGTATATGGAAGATAAACAAAGAATATTAAAAGAAGCATGCAGCTCATTAAAATGTTCTGAAAAAGATATCTTAAATAAAATTTCTTCACAAGGTGCTGAAATGAAGGCTAAGGATAAGGAAATAGCTGAATTAAAATCTAAGCTTACTCAAGGTGCTGAGGGAGATATCTTAAATTCTGCAAGAGAAATTAATGGTGTTAAGGCTGTTGCTTATGCTCTTGAAGATGTAGATGGAAATGCTTTAAGAGATTTAGCTGATAAAATCAGAAATAAAATGAACAGCGGTGTAGTTGTACTTGTAAGTAAAGTTGGCGATAAAGTAAACTTAGTTTCAATGGCAACAAAAGATGTTCTAGAAAAAGGAATCCATTGTGGTAAAATAATAAAAGAAGTAGCAGCTGTTGTTGGCGGCGGCGGCGGTGGAAGACCAGATATGGCTCAAGCTGGTGGAAAGAACCCAGCAAAAATTGCTGAATCAGTAGAAGTTGCTTATGAAATAATAGAAAAATTAGTTAAATAGTATACATTTGCAAAAATTTAGAGTATAATTAATTTAAAAAGTAGATGAATAAATAAGTACAAAAATGTTGATACTTATTATAGGTATAAAACTTTCGTAAGGGGGTGAGCTGCTAAAATAAGCAGCGAGGTATGGATAATAACATTGATAAAACAATGCAATTTGATATTGACTACAACAAAGAGGATATGACAAAATCTATCTTAAATGATGTTTATAATGCATTGAAGGAAAAGGGATATAATCCTATAAATCAATTGGTAGGCTATATAATTTCCGGAGATCCTTCTTACATTACTAGTTACAACGGAGCAAGAGCTTTACTTAGAAAGCTTGAGAGAGATGAGATTCTAGAAGAAGTATTAAAATCTTATTTAGAGATAAAGTAAGAAGTGCCCGTCTAGCGGGCACTTTTAATTTAAGGAGTAAAAATATGAGAATATTAGGCCTAGATGTCGGCTCTAAGACTATTGGTGTTGCAATAAGCGATCCTTTAGGATGGACTGCTCAAGGAATAAACACTATTAGAAGAACAAAAAAAGAACAAGATTTAGAAGAAGTGAATAAGATATGTATGGAGTATGGTGTAGAAACTATCGTAATAGGGCTACCTAAAAACATGAACGGTTCTATTGGAGAATCAGGAGAAAGAGTATTAGCATTAGCTGAATTGATTAAAGAAAAGACTGGTCTTCCTATTGAAATGTGGGATGAAAGACTGACTACTGTTGCAGCACATAGGGCAATGCTTGAAGCAGATTTATCAAGGGGAAAGAGAAAAAAGATTGTTGATAAAGTAGCGGCTACATATATATTACAGGGATACTTAGATAAATTAAGACTAAGTAAGTAGTATTAACTGCAAAAAAAGAAAAGTTAAAGTGAATTTTCTGTTAATTTATCTTTTGTAGTTAACGATAAATTAAATAGAATAAGAAAAATAACGATTGACAATAGGTAGTAAATGTAATTACAATTACCTTATAAAAAAGGAGAAGATAAAAATGGAAAAGGATACAAAGAATATTCAATTATTTGATGAAGATGGAAATGAAGTAAATTTTAATGTTTTAGCATTTTTTGATATAGTAAACCCAGAAACTGATGAAAAGACAGAATATGTTATAGTATATGAAGATGGATATAGCGAAGATGATGCATTTGCTTTAAAGGTATTAAACGATGAAGATGGAAATGAACTTTTAGAAGCAATTGATGACGAAGTTGAATTGGCAGCAGTTCAGGAAGCATATAATACTATATTCATGGAAGAGTAAAATTTTAATGGAGAGGTGTTAAAATGAGTGCTGTAAATATTGATATGAACACATTAAAAGAAAATTTAAAACAAAAAGGCTACAAGTTAACGCCTCAAAGAAGAGCTATCCTTGATACGATTATCGAAAAGGAAGGGCTTCATTTAACAGTTGAAGAAATATACGATGAAGTTAAGAAGAATTGTCCGGAAATAGGGTTAGCTACAGTTTATAGAACTGTGCTTCTATATGAAGAAATAGGTGTAGTAAGCAAGTTGGACCTAAATGATGGATGCAGCAGATATGAAATTGTTCACAGTGATGAAGAACATATGCATCACCATTTAATATGCAACGTTTGTAAATGTGTATATGAAGTGGAAGATGATTTGCTGGAAGAATTAGAAGATAGAATTCAAAAGACCTATGGCTTTAAAATTTTAGATCATAGTGTAAAGTTTTATGGAATATGTTCTAAATGTAGTGAAAACGGTAAATAAGGGAAGAACTCAAGCATTGAGATGAAGACCTTTGATATACATAATAAGGAAGATGAAGGAGGGGACATATGAAAGGAGAAAAAGCCAAGGTTAAGATTATTCCACTAGGCGGGGTAAATGAGATTGGAAAAAACCTTACAGCTATAGAATATAAAAATGATATAGTTGTTATAGATTGTGGATTAAAATTTCCAGATGAAGATATGTATGGAATTGATATAGTAATTCCTGATATAACTTATCTGTTAAAAAATAAAGAAAAGGTTTCTGGAATTTTCTTAACACACGGCCATGAAGATCATATCGGTGCATTACCGTATGTTTTAAAACAATTAAATGTACCTGTATATGGAACAAAATTAACTTTAGGAATTGTACAAAGCAAATTAAAAGAACACGGTTTATTAAGCAGTACAGAATTAATTACTGTTAAACCAAGAGATGTCATTAGATTAAAGTCTGTCTCAGTTGAATTTATTAAGACTAACCATTCAATTGCAGATTCAGTTGCTATAGCAATACACACACCATTAGGAGCTGTATTGCATACTGGAGATTTTAAGGTGGACTATACTCCAATTGACGGAGAACCAATGGATTTTGCAAGATTTGCGGAATTAGGTAAAAAGGGTGTATTAGCTATGATGGCTGATTCAACAAATGTTGAAAGACCAGGATACACTAAATCAGAAAGAACTGTTGGTGAAAGCTTAAGCAGGATATTCAGCAAAGCTAAAGGAAGAATAATAGTTGCAACGTTTGCTTCTAATATTCATAGAATCCAGCAGATTATAGATGCAGCTGCACAATATGGAAGAAAAGTTGCTGTTTCGGGAAGAAGTATGGAAAATATTCTACAAGTTGCTATTGAGTTAGGATACATCAATGCTGAAAAAGATATGATTGTAGGAATAGACCAAATAAATAAATATAATAATGATCAAGTAGCTATAATTACAACAGGAAGCCAAGGAGAGCCAATGTCTGCTCTTGCAAGAATGGCGGCATCAGAGCATAGAAAGGTAAATATCGTGCCTGGTGATACTATAATTATTTCTGCAACTCCAATACCAGGAAATGAGAAATTAGTTTCAAGAGTTATAGATCAATTGTTCAAAAAAGGCGCAGATGTTGTTTATGGTAAGGATGAAAATGTCCATGTATCAGGACATGCATGCCAGGAAGAATTAAAATTAATGCAGACTTTAGTTAAGCCTAAATATTTCATTCCAGTACATGGAGAATATAGGCAATTAAAACTTCATGGAGAACTAGCTACTAGCTTGGGATTACCTGAAGAAAACTTGTTGATTGCAGATGTTGGAGATGTTATTGAAGTGAATAGATCAGGTATTAGGAAAAATGGTTCCGTAATATCAGGTCAAATATTCGTTGATGGCTTAGGTGTAGGTGATGTAGGAAATATAGTTATCAGAGATAGAAAACATTTATCTCAAGATGGTATATTAACTGTAGTAGTTACGCTTTCTAAGGAAACTAAAACAATTATTGCAGGCCCAGATATAATATCTAGAGGATTCGTTTATGTAAGAGAATCTGAAAGATTAATGGATGAAGCTAGGGATATAGTAAAAGGTGTCTTTGTTAAGTGCGAAGAACAAAAAATTACTGACTGGGCTACATTAAAGTCAAATGTAAGAGATGAGCTTAGATCATTCTTATATGAAAAGACAAAGAGAAAACCAATGATACTTCCAATAATCATGGAAATATAATACTTTGTTGACAAGTCAACAATATAATAGTACAATATCATATAGTTTTGGAAATTGGATACGAGTGTATCCAATTTTCTTTTGGGTAAAATAAATATAAGGTTTACATTAGCTAAAATCTTAATTTTTTATAAAATAATGAATTAATGATTAAAAATAATAAATAAGGCAAAACTTCAGTATGTATTGTAAAATATTGCTGATGATTTAATCCTTGATTATTAATTATTGTTTTTAATTCGCAATTTAAAAGTAAATGGAGGAAATCAAATGGAATTAATAACTAGAAATGACATTAGAAATATAGCAATCATAGCCCACGTTGACCATGGTAAGACTACATTAGTTGATGCTATGTTTAAAGAAAGTCATACATTCAGATCAAATGAAAAAATGGACGAAAGAGTAATGGACTCTAATGACTTAGAAAAGGAAAGAGGAATCACAATCCTATCTAAGAATACAGCTGTAATGTATAATGGTACAAAAATCAACATTGTAGATACACCTGGACATGCTGACTTCGGTGGAGAAGTTGAACGTGTACTTAAGATGGTTGACTCTGTTTTACTTGTAGTAGATTCATACGAAGGACCAATGCCACAAACTAAATTCGTTTTAAAGAAGGCATTAGAATTAAAATTAAAACCAATCGTTGTTATCAATAAGATTGACAAGCCAAATGCTAGACCAGAAGAAGTAATTGATGAAGTATTTGAACTATTCTTAGAATTAGGTGCAGATGATGAACAATTAGATTTCCCAATAATCTATGCTTCAGCTAGAGAAGGTTTTGCAAGATACAATGTTGAAGATACAAACATGGGAATGGAACCATTATTCAAAACTATTATCGAACACGTAGAACCTCCAAAGGGATACATCGATGGACCTTTCCAAATGCTTGTTACAACATTAGATAGTAA
>CAKVNP010000014.1 GCA_934777095.1 uncultured Clostridium sp.
ATATTATTTTAATCCTGCCCTTAACTTCTCGATACCCATAAAAATGTATATGTTTTCATATAAAAATTAGAGTATTTACTATAAAAATTTAATCATCTATCTGTAAAAAAATAGCTGCCAGGCACTTTGGTAACAGCCTCTGCCTGGCAGCATTAATTATTTATATAATTCCTTACATTCCTCTTCTATCTTCTCCAAAATCCCCTTTTCAATTAAAAGAATTATATAAGCAATTATGCTTGGTAAAAATACCATAGCATATAAAGTCAGCTTAGTCTTATTAATAATAAACATAGCTATTATTACCATAGATAAATTGGTCAAAGTAATCGGCAGCTTTTTATATAAGAGCTTAATAGATACCTTTATTACATCATACATTTTTAAATTTACCCGTGAAATAATAGGATACATATACATAGCTAATAAAAAAATTATTGCTGAAATTAAATAAAAAATGATTGTCCCATTTTCTAATCCCTTTACTGCAAAAAATTCTATATCTAAATAAGTTATACCAATTAATACATTTATTATTGCTGCCGTAAATAATCCTTGAATAAAGTTTATTTTATAAAAATAAAAAAAATCAGCAAAAGATTTGGTGTGTTTATTTTTATTAAATCTATTTACTGTGGAAAATAAACTTGTTATTGCTGGCCCCAATGGTAATGAGGCTAATAATAATCCTCCCACTGATAAATCTGAGGTATTTAAAAATAAATAAATTAGAAGAGGACAGCTAGTTAATAAAAACCAAAAATTACAGCCAATTAAATAAAATATTTTATTGCTTACTATATAAATTTTATTATCTTCTATATCTCTTGCCATATTATTTCTCCTTTTTATAACATCTATCTCTATTATACATTATTTTGCTATTCTTGTAATTATATGCTATAACCTTCTTCTACTACTTCTATAGAAATTACTCTATTACACTACAAAATTATTAATAAAAAAACATAGGGCTTTTGATCAGCCCTATGATTTCTTTATTAAGTCTTCTATTTCTTTTACAGGTGCATTAATTGTGAAAATCATTCCTTCATCAATCTTTAAAGTACATTGATCTGGCTTTTCTTTTGTCATATCTATATTTAATCCACCTTTATGAATTTCTTTATATTTTGTTGCCGCTAAGTTTATGGTAAATTTCCCATCCTTTTGTCCTGTTATCTTAACGAAATTTCCCTCTTCTGAATTATTATTAAGTATTAAGTTGATAATATTATTTCCCTTTAGCATAACTTCTTCTGTAGGAACATAATCTACTTTAACACTTCCTGTCATCGTCATCCAGCCACCGCTTAGCTTGATTTTGCATAATAAATTCATTTTATAGTTTTTTTCAATATCTTTAAGCAGTTTTCCTAATTCATAAATTGATAAATTGTAATTCATTTTTTACCTCCTGTAATAAATTTCTCTAAAATAACTATATAAAATAATTATAAACCTGTTGGTGATAATATCACACTTTATTATTATACCCTATTTGTAATTTTAACTTTATAGAATTCATTTTGCACTAAAGATATACATTTTAGGCTCTTTGTATATGGAAATTTCTGCAATAAATGTATATAATATAATCAATAAAAGAAAGAAGATGATGTTATGAAAATAATATTTTCTACAAGCTATGGATAGCAATTTTATCTATTATCATTAATAATTAAATAACCTAATTCAATTTTTATTAATAATTTTATGAAAAGAGTGTGAGTTTTTATGGGATTAGGATATGATTTTAACGTTGTGTATAGTGATAATAACCATGATGATTATAGATTCCAATATAAGAAGGATCATATATTAATAAAGAAATATTATGATGCTACTAAAAAATATGCTCCATATACTTCAATATTATCAGATAGAAATTTAACCGAAAAACAATTTGATGATATTTCTGAAAAGTGGTATGCTTCTAAAAAAGCTGAAGAAAAAGCAAGACAGCAGCATAAGAAGGCTATGTAATTAAATTTTATATAATTTAATATAAAAAAATGTTCAAATATTAATTTGAACATTTTTTTATTTTATCTAGAAATCAACTATTTATTTTTCTTTCTAATTAACATTCCACCTAATACAAGTGCAGCTGCACTAATTAAAACCCTGCTGCTTTCTGCTCCTGTAATTGGTAAAGACTCTTCTTCCTTTTTAATATCTTCATCTTTTTCGCTTTTAATAGTTTCCTCTTTTATTTCAGTATTTTCTTCATTATCTACTGGTATTTCTTCCTGGTCAATTACCTCATCTGACCCATTGTCATTATTATTTCCTGAATCACCTGGAATATCAGGTTTTTGATTATCATCATCAGTTATCTCTTCATCTTTATCACCAGAATTATCTTCCTGGTTATCATCTTTATCTTCATCTTTATCTTCTTCATTATCATCTGCTTCATTAATTGTTAAATTGTTTTGTGCATTAATTAATTTTGTCTTAGCTTCATTAACTTCTTCCTGTGTTACCTTTACCTTAACTAAAGCTGCTTTTGCATCTGCTAGACATTGCTCAAAATTATTCCATGATTCCTCTGTATAATTCTCATTCTTAATATTACTGCATTCATTGATCTTTTCTTCAAGTCCAGCATAGTCAATTGAAGTAATATAATTTAGTTCTACTGAATCTATTACAGTCCAGCACCCTGCCTTAGCATCAAAATCAAAACCAATTTCTATAGACTCATTATTTATCCATAATGTTTGTGATACCTTTGTCCAGTTTGTTGTAGTCTGTAAATCATAAGTGATAATATCTTCACCATCTTTTACATACATATATGCTGAATTTTGATCTCCACCATTATATAAATAATATGTTATTTCATATTTCCCATTTTTTATATTATCTATTTTTTGCGATATTGATGCTGAATATGCTTTATCATTCCATAAAGATAAGGCAAACTTACCTGATGGTGCATCATTACCAAAGCCTGTTCTATCTTGTGCTGATACAGCTGAAGTATCATCTACAACATTCCAGCCTTCTAAAGTTCCTAAATCAAAATCTCCATTAATAACTTCAATTTTTTCTGATAATCTTAAGACTACTTCACTTCTGCTATTTGGGTGAACTTCAACATCCATTATTTTTGCATTACCATAGCCATCTTTAACACCTTCAATAATATATCTATTATCATCAACAACTTCAGGAATAACAAATTCACCATTTTCATCAGTAACTGCTTTAAATTTTTCTTTATTAGCTAATAAAATAGTTACTTCTACATTTGACAGCCTATTATTATCTGGGTCAACAGCTATTCCTTTTATGCTGCCAAAGGCCTTTTTCATTATTATATCTGCTAAATCAATATTATCATTAGCCTTTACTGTAATCTCATTTATTGAATAATCCTCATAACCGTCTAAAGAAGCTGTTAATGAATATACACCTTCATCGATAAATGATAACTCATATACACCTGCTTCATTTGTCTTTGCTTCATACTTTTTACCATCAGCTGATTGTAAAATAACTTTAACTTCGGCTAAAGTATTTCCATCTTCAGCAAGTATTTTTCCCTTAAGGTTCCCAGAGTTTATTGATAAAGTAAAATCAACTCCATTTGTACTCTCTCCATTTACTACAGCTATTCCTTCTAAGGTCTGCGATTCATAACCTATTTTGGATGCTGTTATTGCATAGCCGTTTCCTTCTGGAATATCTGTCAATGAATACATTCCATTTTCATCTGTATATGCCGCATATTCACAATCATCTACTACTGATAATATTTTTACGCCGCTAAGATTATTTCCATTACTATCTTTAACACTACCTGCAACTTGTCCACCTCTTAAAGAAATAACAACTTTAGTTACTTCTGCCGCTCTTACTTCTGTTACTATAGAGGCTTCTCCATACCCTTGCTTAGCTGCTGTAATCTTTACATTGTCACTTGGCAGTAAACCAACCATAAAGAAATTACCATATCTATCAGTAGTTTTAGTAATTTTTTCTCCATTTATCTCTATTTCAACTTGTGCATTTCTAATCTTATTTCCACCTTCACCAGTAACACTTCCTGATAATATTCCTGTACGAGTTCCTTCCGTATTATCTCTAAAAGATTTTAAAGAAGGTAGTGCATAACCATCAAAGTCAAATAAAGTTGTGTTAGAAACTACATTGCTGCCTGCTTTGTCTTGGCTGCCATCCTCTGCCTCTCCTCTTTCCATTGCCCAGCCTATACCTTCTAAGTCAATCATTACAGGATCCCAGTAAAGATCACCAATAACCCAGTTCTTTTCTATAGTCCTTATTCCATTAAATAATTCATCTAAGAACTCTTTTTGCCCTTGAGGTGATGATTCATGTGTTTCAGGTCCATTATCTGATAATTGTCCTGGCCATCCATCAGGTTTAGTTGGGTTCCAGTTATAACCAGTCTCCATTATTAATATTTTCTTTTGATATTTTTCCCCTATTTGATTAAACCAAGGAATAATATCTTCTACTGATGTTCTTGTCCAGAATGGATAATATGATGCCCCTATAATATCATAATTAACTTTATAGCTTTCACATCTATCAAAAAAGTTTACATACTTTTCTGTGTCGCCAGCCATATCTAAGTGTAATACTACCTGTGTATTTGTAGAAACCTCTTTTACTGCTTTATATCCTGCATTTAAAAATCTTGCAAGTACATCAAAAGTTGCCGCTCTACCATATGGATAAAGAATTCCATCCTGCATTTCATTTCCTAATGAAATAAACTCAGGTGTAGTTCCTTGGGCAGCTAACTGCTCCATGATATCTTTTGTATATTCATAAACTAGTTCTTCTAATCTATTTATTGCCTCTTCATCATTCATTCCTTCTATTTCTTTTCTCCATGATGAAGGGATTTCCTGAGTCCCTGCATTTGGCCACCAATCACTATAATTAAGTGTTACTTCAATAGACATACCCATTTCCTTTGATCTTAAGGCTAAGTTTAAAAGATCCTCGGTATTTTGATAGCCATCTGGCAGATAATAATCAGGATTTGTTATTGAACCATGTTCTCTTCCTACATCATTATGAGTTCTTAATCTTACAAAATTAAAGCCACTTTCTGCAAGAATATGAAAAACATCTCTAGCCTCTCCATTTTCATCATAGAAAACTCCGCCTTCATCTTCAATCCAATTGACCATAGTCAAATCTCCACCTTTTAAGAAGGTGTATTCGTTTTCAACTTTTATCAAAGAAATTGCATCATAATTTGACCAGTTTCCTGCTGATGCCTTAGCGTAAAAACCTATTGTCACTTGATTATTAGTAACTTCAAAGTTTAATACAACCTTGGTAAAATCATTGCAGACTGGGATACTGGTTCTAGCACCAGTACCTCCAAAGTCATTTGCATAGATATAATGAGCTTCTTGTCCTCCACCACTTGCCACATAGGCTTCTACTTTATAAAATCCGTTTTCTATACCCGTAATTGTCTGTTCTGTGCATACCTCATAAGCCGAACCTTTCCAATAACCTAAACTGTAAGAATCATCATATCCCCAGCTTGACTTTCCACTAGCTGCGTCTATATCTCCTTTAACAGTCCAGCCATCTAAATAGTTTGTAAAACTACTATTTTCAATATTATTCCCAGCTGCCTTAGGCACTGCAGATATTAAACTTAATGAAAACATGGTTAACACCAACATAGAAACAATTTTATTAAAAGAAGCTTTTCTTCTCATTACATTTTCCCTTTCATACACTACTAATTATTTATTTGTTTTAAGGATTATTACCTTATACTTTTCTAACGAAACTTCACCATTAATCTTTGTATCTGAAAGCATTTCTAAATATTCTTTATCCAATGTAATCTTCTTTTCTTCTTCACTGAAATTCATCAGGAAGATATATTTATTCTTATCATCTTCTCTATATTCAGCATTTACTCCTAATGGAAGGTCTATATCTATTGCTGCCTTAATATCTAATTCTTCGATAAGTGTACTAAAGAATTGCGTATCAAAATCATTGTAAGTTCTAGCAGCTACATAATAAGCATGTCCATTTCCATATTTATTTTTAGTAAGTGCTGGATAACCTGCATAATAATCATCAGAATATGTTGCTAATACTTCTGCTGTTTCTGCATGAATTACATCACAGTAATCTTTAACTTTATATTTTTCCCCTGCATACTGAATGTAATTTACATCTGTATCATATAAAGTATCTATTTCCTCTGCCCATATTCCAGTTACTTCTCTTAATGGTCCTGGGAATCCACCTAGGAAACAAAGATCATTTTCATTTACAATTCCACTAAAGTAAGTAGTAACAAAATTACCTCCTGCTTTAACAAAATTATTAATTTTTTCTGCCTCTCCTGGCTTAACCATATAAAGCATTGGAGCAATTACTAATTTATATTTGCTTAAATCAGCATCTAGATTTACTACATCTACCGGAATTCCTTTTCTCCAGAATACTCTGTAATATTCCTCACAGCTTTCAATATAGCCTTTCTTTTCATTATTTAATGCTTGGCAGTCATCAATTGCCCATCTATTTTCCCAATCAAAAATAATAGCAACTTCTGGCTCAACACTAGTTCCACATATCTCACTAATTTTCTTTAAGCTTGCTCCTACTTCGGTAACTTCCTTAAATACTCTTGTATTTTCAGTTCCTGAATGATCTACTACTGCTCCATGGAACTTTTCTGAACTTCCTCTTCCTTTTCTCCATTGGAAATATTGCACAGAATCTGCACCATGGGCTACCCCTTGAAGTGAAGCTAAAAGATGCATCCCTGGTCTCTTGCCTTTATTTACTTTGTGCCAATTTACCAAGCTTGGTGTACTTTCCATAATTAAAAATGGCTGTCCACCTTTCATTGATCTATATACATCATGTACAAATCCTACATTAGAAGCTAATTCTTCAGTTGTTTCCCAATTATTATGCCATGCTGGATACTCATCCCATGATATTATGTCTACTTCCTTAGCAAAATCATGATAATTAATTCCACCAAATAAACCCATTCTCGGATAATCTCCCATAAAGTTTGTTGTTATTGGAACATTAGGAGTTATTTCTCTTATTGGTGCTATTTCATTTTTATAAAAATCGATATGCTGATCACTTACAAACCTTCTCCAGTCCAAATTATGTCCATGAACCTGCATTTCACCCAAAGGTGATGGACTTTCTATCTGTGAAAAATCATTGAATCTGTGGCTCCAAAATCCTGTCCACCAAGCTGCATTTAATTCATCTATGTTATTATGATATTTATTCTTAAGCCAATTTCTAAAAGCTTCCTGACATAATTCACAATGACAGTCTCCACCAAGTTCATTTGAGATATGCCATAGGATTAATCCTGGATGGTTTTTATATCTTTCTGCTAATACTCTATTCACTTCTGCTGTCTTTTCTCTATATAAAGGTGATGTATAGCAATGGTTATGTCTTTGTCCATGAAGATTTTTTGTTCTATCTGCATTTACTCTTAATACTTCAGGATATTTTTGTGACATCCAGGCTGGTCTAGCTCCACTTGGCGTAGCAAGAATTATATTTACACCTGCCTTATATAAATTATCCATAATATTATCAAGCCACTCAAAATCATATTTTCCTTCTTCAGGTTCTATAGCACTCCAGCCAAATATATTTATTGCTGCACAATTAATATGAGCAAGCTTCATTAATCTTACATCTTCTTTTATTATTTCAGGATAATCAAGCCATTGATCTGGATTGTAATCTCCTCCATGTAGAAATTCTTTGCCAATTATATTATTAAATAAATCATATCTTTTTGTCATTATTTAATCTCCTTAACCTTTCAAATAAATGTTTCTATCATAATTCTAACTTTTTAAAACAATAGGAACTCCTTAGGAGTTCCTATATTTATTTTATATATAACTGTAATTTCCTAATTATTCGTTATAAGAAGCTAAGAAATCTTTTACTTGAGATTGACATTCTTCTAATATTTTGTCTAATCCAGCTTGAGTTAATTTTTCTTTGTATTCTTTAATAGCTGCATCTACATCGTCAACCATTCCTAAATCTATTGGAACACCATATTGAGTTACAACATTTCCTACAGCTGTCATTTCATTTTTTACACTTGAATCATCAAATGTAAATGCTGTTAATGGATGACTTACTGTATCATTTTCAGCCCATTTATCTAATGTTTCTTGTACAATTTCAGGTTCAGTAGATGAAGTCATTGCAAAGTCAGATGAATACCATCCCCATGGACAAACTTCTCCAGCTGGGAAGTTTGAAGCACTTTCAGTAGGTGTATATAATCCATCCCCTGCAGCTTCATAGTGAACTCCTTCTTCACCAAACCAAGTTAATTGATTTATTTCTTCGTTATATCTTAATAATTCAATTGCCATTAGAGCTCTTTCAGGATTTTTTGAAGTAGCATTTATAGCAACACCACCATTTGTATAAGGTTGAACTGTCTTAGCAAGACCTTCTGATAAATCTACTAATTGAACATCCCATTCTGGATGAGCATTATTCATTTCAACAACTTTATTAGCTACTGTTCCTAAGTTCCAAACCATTAAGCCAGTCTTACCAGCAACGAAATCTTCATCTCTTGTAGCTTGGCTTGAAATTGAATCTGCTGCCCAATAACCATTATCAGCAAATTCTTTCATCTTTTTAGCATAATCTTTATATTCATCTGTATCAACAAAGGCAAATACTTCACAAGCTTCATCAGTTACATCATAACCTAAAGTTGGTGTTGGTGCTCCTGATACTGTATTAAAGCTATATCTTTCTAACATATATGGCCATTGTAAGTTTTGTCCTCCACCATTTGCAATAACTTTTACCCCATTGGAAGCTTCTCCTGTTGCAACTGCTGCCATATAAGCTTCTAAATCGTCATAATTATCAATTGAATCTATACCATATTTGGCCATTAAATCTCCTCTAACACCAAATACATTTATACCATATTCATTTCTATCATTTGGAACCATGTAAACTTTTCCATCTATCTTAGCTTGGCTCCAAGCTTCTTCTGGTTCCTTTTCATATATTGTAGGAGCATATTCCTTTAACATATCTTCAGTTATTTCTAAGAAACCATTCTTAGTAGCTACTTGGCTGTAATATCCCCATCCTGAAGCTGTGAATATTAAGTCAAAGTTTTCACCTGATTGGAATAATAATTGATATTTAGTTGCAACATCTGACCATGAAATAAAGTTTACGTCTAAAGTTGCATTTATTTCTTCTTTCATTATTTTATTAACTTGTCCATATACTTCATCAAAGTCTGCTGGTTTATCACCAATTAAGTACATCTTTAATTCAACTTCTTCATCAGTACCTACGCCTGATGTAAATGTACCACCTTTGCTCGCTGTATTTGAGCCGCATCCTACCATAGCTCCACTTACCATTACAGTACTTAATGCTATAGCAATCATTCTTTTAACTAGACTTTTCTTCATAATATTTCCCCCTCAAATTAAAACAAATATATTTAAATTTTTATTTGTTAGCCTTTTACTGCTCCAATTGTTACACCACTTACAAAATATTTTTGTATAAATGGATAAACAAGAATTATTGGTCCTGTAACTATTACAGTTAATGCCATCTTTAATGATTCACTAGGCATTTCAAAACTTCCTACTACACTTGATGCACCATTTTGGGCTAGTATAGTTTTATATGCTTCTATATTATTTACAATTCTATATAAGTAATATTGAAGTGAATAAAGATTTTCATTATTTATAAATAGCATTGAGTTGTACCAGTCATTCCAGTAACCTAATGCAATGAATAATCCTACGGTTGCCAAAGCTGGCTTAATTAATGGAAGAATGATCTTAATAAAAATTGTAAAATCACCTGCTCCATCTATTTTTGCTGATTCTGTCAACGCCTGTGGAATACCTCCAATATAACTCTTCATCAAAATTATATTAAAAACACTTAGCATCGGTGGAAGTAATAATGATAAATAAGTATTTTTTAATCCTAGATATTTAACCATTAAGATATACCATGGTACTAAACCACCACTAAATAATGTTGTAAAGTAGAAGTAAAATGAAAATTTATTTCTCCACTTAAAATCTTTTCTTTGTAAAACATATGCTGTCATTGCTACGATAAACAATCCACAGATTGTACCTAATATTGTTAAGCTTGTAGTTACACCATAAGCCCTAATAATTGCCATTGGCTCCTTAAGTGCAGTCTTATATGCACTTAAGGAAAATGATTGTGGGAATAAGCTAAATCCCCTTGCTATAATTTCCTTTTCATCTGTAATAGATCCCATTACTACAATAAGAAATGGTATAAAACAGAACAGTGCGACTAATGAAATAAGTGTGTAACTTAAAACATTAAATGCTTTCATATCTTTTGACTTTTTCTTCATGCATATCACCTCCTAGAATAATGAGTAATCTTTATCATAACTCTTAACAATTTTATTTGTAATTATAATTGTTATGAAACAGAATATAGATTGATACAATCCTGCAGCAGCTGACATACCAACTTCTCCTGATTGAATTAATGATCTAAATGTAAATGTATCGATAACATCTGTAACTGGGAATAATGGTCCATTATTTCCAACTAATTGATAGAACATTTGGAAATCTCCTCTAAAGATATTACCTATAGATAAAAGTGTAAGTATTATTAATGTTGGTACTAAACATGGTATTGTTACCTTAAATATTCTTTGGAATATTGTCGCACCATCTATTTTTGCAGCTTCATATATTTCTTGGTCTATACCCATAATTGCTGCTAGATATAATACTGTTCCATATCCAACATTTTTCCAAGAACAGAATACAGTAATTATTATTGGCCATACCCATTTAGTCCCATAGAAATTAATGCTTTCCATTCCTAATTTATTTAACACTGAATTTACTGTACCATAATCAACATTTAAGAAGTTGTAAGCTATCATTCCAACAACAACCCATGAAATGAAATATGGTAAAAACATTGCAGTCTGTGTAATCTTCTTAAAATACTTTCCGCCAATTTCAGCGATCATTATTGCTAATCCCATTTGTAAAACTGTATTAACTACAATAAATCCTACATTATATAGAATTGTATTTCTTGTTACTATCCATGCATTTCCTGATTTAAAGAAGTATTCAAAATTACTTAACCCAACCCATGGACTTCCAAAAATACCATCTCTAAAATTGTAGCTTTTAAATGCTACTATTACTCCTGTCATTGGCAAGTAACTAAAAATAAAGAAGTATGTAAATGCTGGAATAAGCATCATTAACAATACTTTATTTTTCCTGATAGTTTTTACAAATTCTGATTCTTGCTTAAACTCACCATTGGATTTCTTTTCTTTGCCAAAATCAAATGATTTTACAACTTGATTTTCTAATCCTTTCTCCATTTTGCTTCCCCCTTGTTATACGTTTTCATTCCTTGATAAAATAATAGCATTTTTAGAAAAGGCTTTTTGTAGTAAAATTCTTTGATTATAGTAAAATATTTCTCTATTTAGGAAAACGATTACCAACTTATCGCATAGCACTACTAAATATACCATATTTTCAAATACTTGTGTTGAACTTTTACTAAAAAAAATGGTATACTCTTACATGAAGTATGATGGGGGTGTAACATGATAAAGATATTAATTGCCGATGATGAGAGCTTTACTCGTGAAGGCATTAAAGAAATGGTCAATTGGGAAAAACTAAACATTAGTGAAATAAGAGAAGCTTATGATGGCGTTAATGCTTTAGAAATTCTTGAAGATTATGAGCCTAATATTCTTTTAACTGATGTAAAAATGCCTCGTTTAGATGGTATCAACTTAGCATTTAAAACAAGAGAGCTTTATCCTAATTGCATAATTTTATTTATGAGTGGATATTCAGATAAAGAGTATTTAAAATCAGCTATAAAACTTAAAGCAATTAATTATGTAGAAAAACCTATTGAAATTGATGAGCTTGAAGAAAGTTTAAATACCGCTGTAATAGAGTTTTCTAAGAATAATGTAATACAAAACAGTATCGAAAAAAACTTTATTAATGATATTTCTACTATTAAAGATCCAAAAACTATAGATTCTATTATTAATTCATATTTCCCTAAGGGATTCAATGAAAAGATTTCTACTAGTTTTTATGTAACCGTTTTAGTAAGAACTATTGAATCAAACCAGGATAATTCAACTAATTGTATTAATGAAATAAAATCTATTATACATTTATACAATTTTGATGGCTTTGTTTCTTTAGAAAAAGATCATGAAATTACTATACAGCTTTTCTTTTCAAAAAATATAACTTCCATAAATAATTCTAAAATATTTAGTAGTTTCTTTGTTAGTCTTGATGAATATCTGAAAACATTTACTAAATATTATATTTATGTAGGCTCTATCGTCCATGATATAAAAGATATGTATATTTCTTATAGTGATGCAGTACAATTGCGGGATAGATCTTTTTTTAAAGATTATAATTCAATAATTTTTAATGATAATTGTACAAAAAACTTTACATTTGATACTAATATTTATGAAGATTTTGATTTATCATTAAAGAATGAAGATAAACAAAACTTAATTAAAATAATTAACAATTTAACTTATTCAATTTTATTAAGCAGCAATGCAGAAGTTTCATATATAAAAGATATCTATTATAAGATGCTGTTAAAAATAATTAACTACTCAAAAAATAAAAACTTAGATATTTCTAAATATATAAATGACAATAATGTATTTGATATAGTAATGTCATTTAATAATATTTATGAAATTAAACACTATCTATTAGATAAAATTGATGAGCTTTTCATCGCGCTTAATGAAAAGAATCAATGTAATGAACCTGCATTAAAAATAATTAAATATATTCATAATAATTACTCAAATTATGATCTTTCATTAGATGATATCAGCAAGAATACTTTTTTAACTCCAGCATATATTTGTGTAATTTTTAAAGATTATACCGGCAAAACAGTTAATAAATATATTTCAGAACATCGAATAAAAAAAGCAAAAGAGCTTATAAAAAATCCTGATATTAAAATGAGTGATATAGCTCAAGAGGTAGGCTTCAGAGATGGCAATTACTTTGCTAAAATATTTAAAAAAGAGACAGGCTGTAGTCCTACAGAATATAGGAGAAAATATTTATAATGAAATTAAACTTATTTCACAACATGAAACTTTTCAAAAAATTTTTATTAACTTATTGTCTTGTAATAATAGTACCTATATTTATTATAGCTACTTACTCCTATTCAAAGTTGTCTAGTATAATAACTAAAAATATTACAACTTCCACAAAAGAAGCATTTAATCAATCATTAGATTTCATTGATTATAAAATCTATAAAATTTTTGATATTTCAAATACAATAGTAATTGATAATACAATAACTTCAGTATTAAAAAAGAATCCTGATGAATATGAATTATCAGCGCAGATAAGTGATTTTAGAGTCTTACAAAATTATTTAAGCTCTTTTCAGAATACCGTTGATGTAAAAAAAGCCAAGCTATACATTAATGATAATTATATTTATTCAAGTGAAGATGTAAATTTTCATGCTATTTCTCAGCTGGCTGATTCACCTGCAAATGATACTCTTATAAATGATAATTCTCGTTATCTTTGGGGTCTTCCTTCATATTTAAATGACGATGACAGTAATAATGAATTATTTCTTTTAAAAAGCATTATTGATCCTGATGATTTTTCTAAAAACCTTGGTTACTTAAGAATTGATTTTAATAAAAGTATCTTAGAAGATATTATCAATAAAATCAAAGAAGAATTTTTTTGGTTTTTGGAATTGAATAAAGAAAATGACTATAAAATT
>CAKVNP010000015.1 GCA_934777095.1 uncultured Clostridium sp.
AGGTATATCAGCAAGAACCTTTTCAAGCTCAGAATTCTGCATATTAATAACTAAAACTCCTATCTGCTTTCCTGATTTATCTTTTATACATCTGATTAGTGATAAATATTCTTCTTTACTTATTTCATCGCTTTTATACTTCCAAGTTATCACACCATTATTAGTTATGGCATTTCTATACCAATCACATGCTTGAATATATTTAGTTACCTTCATTATCTGTGAACTATTTAATAATGTATCATTATTTACATAAAATCTTATACTGGCTATTTCCTTATAATATTTTAAGTAATTTTCTAAAATAGGATAATCTCTATAGGCATCAACAACATCAGAATAGCTCCTATATTCAGTAGAAATCATATTATGAAGCTTTACATCGCTATAAATCATATCCGATAGATTTACCGCCAGAGATAAGATTTCTCTTATCCTATATTCAGCCGTATCACAGTTTACACTTTGCCCATATGTCGATTTTTCAACTAAAATAGAATTAATTTTAGTTGTAAGATACACACCCACAATAGATACAGTAAATATAATTCCCATTAAATACACTGCAATAAGTTTAGTTCTTATTTTGGTATTATTAATAAATTCCTTTATCTTCTTAACCAGCTTAATTTTCCCCATGAATTCTCCATACATTATTAAACATTAATTGATTTATTTGCAAAATAATTATATCACATTTTCTTATAAAAGCTCAAATTTTGACCTTAATTTTAATTCTTTTCTATGGAAATAAAACTCTCTAATTATGCCTGTAATTTTAATAGAATTACTCTAGTATTTTTAACCTATATCCTATAGTAAAATTACATTAAGTTAAACTATAGGAGGTATGACTATGATTAATGATAAAAAACCTTTTATTCTATATGGTGGCGATTATAATCCTGACCAATGGGACAATGAAACTGTTAAAGAAGATATGACTTTTTTTAAATTATCAAATATAAATGTTGTAACTCTACCAGTATTTAGCTGGGCGCTTTTACAACCTAACGAGGAAACTTATAACGTTGGCTGGTTAGATGAAATTCTTGATACTCT
This sequence comes from uncultured Clostridium sp., assembly GCA_934777095.1. Taxonomy (GTDB): domain Bacteria; phylum Bacillota; class Clostridia; order Clostridiales; family Clostridiaceae; genus Clostridium. Next base: position 1,063 of record CAKVNP010000015.1, read on the forward strand.
GCTTAAGCATAATATAAATGTATGTTTAGCTACCTCAACAGCTGCACAGCCTGCTTGGATGTCAAAAAAATATCCTGATATGCTTCCAGTTGATTCTAATGGAATAAAGCGTAAGCATGGAGGTAGAGTAAAGTTTTGTCCGAATAATGTTAAGTACCGTGAACTTTCTCAAAAACTAGCTATTAAATTAGCTGAAAGATATAAGGATTATCCGAACCTAATTGCTTGGCATATTGGAAATGAATATGATAACTACTGTTACTGTGATCATTGCGAAGAGGAATTTAGAAAATGGGTTAAAAATAAATATAGAACCATTGAAAATGTAAATAAAGCCTGGAATATGAACTTCTGGGGCCATACATTATACAGCTTTGATGAAATTTCGGCACCTTCCGGAAGAAATGAAATGTGGATTGGCGGGGATAAACAGTGGACAACTTTTCAAGGAATTGCTTTAGATTATAATCGTTTTATGTCTGATTCCATTTTAAACTGTTATCTAAATGAGGCAGAAGCTATCAAAAAAATAACACCTGATATTAAAATAACTACGAACTTAATGGGAACCTTCAAAACATTAGATTACTTTAAATGGGCTAAACATATGGATGTGATTTCTTGGGACAACTATCCTGCTCCTAACGATCCACCAAGCACAGTTGCCCTTAGACATGATTTAATGCGTAGCCTAAAAAAAGGCCAGCCATTTATGCTTATGGAGCAAACACCAAATCAAACTAATTGGCAGCCTTATAATTCAGTAAAAAGGCCTGGCATTATGCGTCTCCAAAGCTATCAGGCCCTTGCTCATGGCGCAGATACAGTTATGTTTTTTCAAATGAGACAGTCAATTGGTGCCTGTGAAAAATATCATTCAGCTGTTATTCCACATTCCGGCAACCCTAACACAAGAATATTTAAAGAATGTTGTTTATTAGGTGAAGAGCTTGTTAATTTAAATGATTATATTCTTGACTCTAAAATTAATTCAAAAGTAGCTATAATTTTTGACTGGGATAACTGGTGGGCTATGGAATTTTCTAGTGGACCTTCCATTGACTTAAAATATCTTACTCAGGTTGAAAAATTTTATACTGCTTTTCATAAGCAAAATATTGCTGTTGATTTTGTTGAACCTACTGGTGATTTATCTAAATATGATATTGTCATCGCACCAACTTTATATTTAGTAACAGATGATACAGCAGCTAATATAAAAAACTTTGTAAATAATGGTGGTACATTTATTACTACGTATTTTACTGGTTATGTAAATGAAAATGATCTTGTTCAGCTTGGTGGATATCCTGCTAAATTAAGAGATGTGCTAGGCTTATGGGTAGAAGAAATCGATGGCCTTACCCCTGAAAAGACCAATTCAATAGAAATGACTGTTTCTTTAAACGGTTTTAAAAACTCTTATACTTCAAAAAGCATCTGTGACATTATTAATCTAGAAAAAGCCAAAGCTTTAGGTGTATATGGCAGTGATTTCTATAAAAACAGAGCTGCTTTTACAGTTAATTCTTTTGGAGAAGGTAAAGCATATTATTTAGCCACTGATACTGAAGAATCATTTATAGATAATTTTATCTCATATTTGGCTAAAGAATATTCTCTTAGCTGCCCTTTGGCTGCACCAGCCGGCGTAGAAATTACCATTAGAGAAAAAGAGGATCAGAAATATATTTTTATCTTAAACCACAACGATTATGAAATAACTATTCCTCTTACAGGAAAAACTTATAAAAACTTAATTAATAATTCAGTAATTAAACAAACATTAACACTAAAAAGCAAAGACGTGGCTCTTTTAAATGAAAAATAAAAATTAGGATTAATAAAATGAAGGACAGTAACTTGTCCTTCATTTTATAGCATATATCAATATTTTATTAAAACATATCCTTAATTTTTCATTTTCTACAATTCGTAATTCATCATATTCTTATAGCAAGTTTAAATTTTTATCAAATAAATAATATTCTTCTGCTTTTGTTTCAAGACTGATTTCTTTATTTTTATATCTTAAGTCTAGCTTTGAGCCTGCTAGAGATTTAACTTGAATTTGATCAATTTCATTTTCTGTCCAAGCAAATGAAACTTCAAAGCCTCCTCTAGCTTTTAATCCTCTTACAGCGCCCTTATTCCACGTTAAAGGTAATGCAGGCAATACTTCTACATAATTATTATGGCTTTGTATAAGCATTTCAGCTATGGCTGCTGTTCCTCCAAAATTCCCATCTATTTGAAATGGTGGATGTACACAAAATAAATTAGGATAAGTCAGTTTACTAAAAAGTATATTTAGGTATTTTTTAGCTAGTTCTCCTTCTTTTAATCTTGCATATAAATTCACTACCCAGGTACAGCTCCAACCAGTATGGCCTCCCCCAAAGCTTAAACGTCTATCTACTGTATTTTTAGCAACATTAAATAATTCCCTATTATCTTCTGTAATATCATTACCAGGATATAAGCCAAATAAATGAGATAAATGTCTATGCCCTGGTTCTCTTTCTGCAAAGTCCTTAAACCATTCCTGAATACAGCCTTTATCATTTATTTTATATGGATATAAGCTCTCCTTAGCTTTACAAAGCTCTTTCTTAAATTCATCATCAATATTTAATATTTCACATGCTTTAATGCAGCTCTTAAATAAATCTCTAGTAATTGCCATATCCATAGTTGACGCGGCACTTACCCTGCACTCTCTTTTTTCATTATCCAGAAATGCATTTTCTGGTGATATAGATGGACATGTTATAAGATTATTATCTTTATCGCTAATTAACCAATCTAATAAAAATTCTGCTGCGCCCTTCATTAATGGATATGCCTCTTTTCTTAAGAATTCAAGATCCATAGTAAATTCATAATGCTGCCAAAGATGTTGGCATAACCAGGCACCAGCCATTGGCCAATAGGCCCATTCAACACTTCCTCTTACTGGAACAGTATGTCTCCATATATCTGAATTATGATTTGCGCACCAGCCTCTGCAGCCAAATTCAACCTGAGCTGTCTTCCTCCCTGTTTCAGCCATTCCTTTAATTAAGTCAAATAAAGGTTGATGACATGATGATAAATTAGTTGCTTCTGCTGGCCAATAATTCATTTCAGTATTTATATTTACTGTATAGTTGCTATTCCATGCTGCCCTTAAATCTTCATTCCATATCCCCTGTAGATTAGCCGCCTGAGTACCTTCTCTTGAACAGCTCATTAATAAATACCTGCCATATTGAAAATATAGGCTTATTAGAGATAAATCTTCTTTTCCATCCTTAACTCTTGCTAATCTTTCATCGGTTGGATAAATATCATTTATTGTATTACCTATTTCTAAAGATACATTATTAAATAGCGTACCATAATCAGCTAAATGATCTTCATAAATATCTTTATACTTTTTCCCTTTTACTTCTTCTAATAATTTATTACAGATTCCAACATAATCTTTTCCTTCATTCTCCGGTTCCTTATCCCAGCCATTAAAACTTGTTTCTGCATTTACCATAAGAACTGCCTTTGAAGCATCACTGATGATTATCTTTCCTTCGCTATACTGTACTTGTCCATCACACTCAGAAACTATTACTTTAGCTATAAAATTCATGCCAAGCCTGCCGCTTTCATCATAACTAATTGCTTTATCATCAGGCTCGCCAAATACATTAGCTATTTGCGCCTTACCAATAATTGCTACACCATTTTTACTAGTGCAGCTATGGTAATGTACTAAGCTATCTAGAAATACCTCAAAATTTAATTTCTTTTCCTGGTCAGCTTCAAATTTCATTACCAACACATTATCAGGCTTAGATATAAAGTACGTTCTTTTATAATTAATTCCCCCACAAGTATAAGCCACGGTTGAAACAGCAGTATTTAAATCCAGCTCTCTTCGATAGTTTTCAGCAGCTGATACGTCTTTAAATTCCAAGTATATATTGCCTAAAGGAAGATAACTTTCAGTCCAATCTCCCAGCATTTTTTCATTCATTAATTCTTGTGCTTCATAATATTTTTCTGCCAAAATCAGTTTTCTAGCTTCTGCTAAATACTCTATAGATTTATAATTATGCTTATCTTTAATAGTTCCAGTCCATAAAGTATCTTCATTTAAGGCAATCCTTTCCTTTGCAACTCCACCAAGAACCATGGCCCCTAATCTGCCATTTCCTAAAGGCAATCCATCTACCCATCGTTTTGCAGGTTGTTTATACCACAACTTTAATTCATTATCCATAAATCCCCCTATAACTAATATGGCGAATTATAAATTATGAATGACGAATTAAGTTTAAACTCCTAGAGGAGTTTCTTTAAATTTATTCATTAAAAATTCCTAAAGGAATTTTCTCCTTAATTCATCATTCCACATTCATCATTCATCATTTACTTAAATAATACTTCGTTATTGATAGTTATTTTGCCACTTAATTTGATATTAGTAACTGAGCTGCCAACTAAAATATTAAACTCTCCAGGTTCTACTTTCCATGAGTTAAAATCTGTACTATAAAATGCAAAGGCTCTTTCATTAAGAGTTACTTTAACTTCTTTGCTTTCTCCAGGCTCTAAAAATACTTTATCAAAGCCTTTTAATTCATATAATGGTCTATCAACTGAAGATTCTATATCTTGTACATAAACTTGAGATATTTCTGCACCTTTTCTATTGCCTGTATTAGTAATTTTATAAGTTACAACAGTCTTATTTTCTCCATTTTCATCGATATGCTTAATTGTAAGATCATCATATTTGAAGCTAGTATATGATAATCCATAACCAAACTCGAATAATGGTTTTACATCCCTAGTAACAAAATACCTATATCCCACATATAATCCTTCAGTATATTTGACTGTTTTTCCACCTGGGAATTCTCCAATACTATGAGCTGGTGAATCTTCTAATTTAACTGGATAAGTTACTGCCAGCTTTCCAGAAGGATTTACTTCTCCAAAAATAACCTCTGCTAAGGCTCTTCCTCCTTCCATTCCATTGTAAGAAGTATGAATTAATGACTTCGTATTATTAATCCAGCCTGACATATCAACTGGTGCTCCATTAGTCATCACTATTATTGTATTAGGATTAACCTCCAATAATCTTTTTATTAATTCATCTTGCTCATAAGGAAGAGACATATCTTCTTTATCAGCCCCTTCACTATCTATATTTACTTTCATTCCCTCTTCTCTTGATGAATTTAAAGCATTCTGCCATAATTCAAAGTTTTCCATTGTATGCTTTAAACCACCCACAAAGATAACTTCATCACATTCCTGCGCCATCTTTACTGCTTCATCAATTAAGCTTTCTCTTTTTTCTTTTTCGTGAGTATATCCTTGACAATACCTTACTTCTGTATTGCCCCCTACTAACATTTTAATTCCCATTAATGGAGTAACTTCATATAATGCTTTTATTTCTGCTGATCCTCCACCTTCAGAATGTCTTATATTGGCATTTTGGCCGATAACAGCAAGCTTCTTAATTTTCTTTTTATTTAAAGGAAGAATATTTTCATCATTTTTCAATAAAACTATTGATTCCCTAGCAATATCTAATGTTTTTTCCCTGCTGGAAAAAGCATTATAGTCTCCATATTTTCTATCATCTGAAAACATATCTATCCTATACATCATTTTTAATATTTTTCTTATTTTTTCATCCACTAACTCTTCACTTATTACGCCTTCTTTTACAGCTTCAATTAACGGATTAGCAAAATAATAGTCATTAAAATTATCAGTAACTGACATCTCAATATCCATACCAGCTTCTGCAGCCATTTTTGTATCATGGATTGCACCCCAGTCTGAAATTATTACTCCATCATATCCCCATTCATCTTGCAAAAGCTCTCTTAGAAGCCACTTGCTATGTGAACAATGATATCCCCAAATCATATTGTACGCTGACATAATTGAATATGAATTTCCATCCTTCACTGCTGCTTCAAAAGCTGGTAGATATATTTCTCTTACGGTCCTTTCATCCACTTCTACTTCAACATTTAATCTTTCTGTTTCTTGGCTGTTTAAGGCAAAATGTTTAACACATGCAGCTACATCATTTTCTTGCACTCCTTTAATAAAAGGAACTGCCATTTCAGCTGCTAAAAAAGGATCTTCTGAAAAATATTCAAAATTTCTACCACCTAAAGGACTTCTCATTATATTTATTCCTGGTGCCAAAATTACGTCCTTACCTCTTCCTCTAGCTTCCTTCCCAAGTATATTTCCTTCTTCATAAGCCAGCTGCTTATTCCAAGTACATGCTAGTGCTGAATTTGATGGAAGATAAGTAACATAATCATCTGAATTACCAACTGGAATCCAGCTATCATCTGGAAATTCGTGTCTTACTCCCATAGGTCCATCTGACATATGAAGTGCTGGAATACCCAATCTCTCAACAGCAGCAGTCCTAAAAAATCCTGCACCATGAATCATCGCTGATTTTTCTTCTAAAGTAAGGCTTTTTATTATATCTTCTATTTTTTCCTCATTAACTCTCATAATCTCTCTCCCATTTATAATAATATTGTCGCTTCTGCAGCTCCATTTTCAAACACTAATGTAATGCCATCTTCGTTACTGATAGTTTTAGCTCCTGTTATTTCTTTAGCTTCAGTTATTCCGTGAAGCTTTAAGCTCCAAGCCCCTTCAGTTCCTGATGATTTAACAGTAACTTTTCCACTTTCCTTAAGAGTCTTTACTGAAAGTCCAATTTCCCCTTTCATAGTAAGTACCTCAACTTTAGCTTCTTTACCTTCAACAAGTTCAAAAGCAGTAAGCTTTACATCTTTTCGATAATCATAATCTGGTTTATTATCTATTGAGCCTGTTGCTATAATACTATTTTCCTTGACCATCATTGGAATGCTTAAATAATCATGCTTTTCAGAAATCCATCTACCACCTTCATATTTCTTTCCACTTAAGAAGTTTGTCCATATTCCTTGTGGCAAGTAGTATTCTCCAATTCCTTCATCATTAAAGATTGGAGCAACTAAAATTGAATCTCCTAACATATATTGCTTATCTAAGAATCTACAAGTAGGATCATCCTGGAACTCTAACACCATTGCTCTCATAGTTGGAATACCTGATTTAGCTGTATCTACCGCAGTCTTATATAAATAAGGCATTATGCTACATTTTAATTTACTAAATCTTCTAACGACATCACATGATTCCTCATCATAAGCCCATGGCACTCTATAAGATGTACTTCCATGAAGTCTGCTGTGGGAAGATAATAGTCCAAAGGCAGCCCATCTCTTGTATACATCTGGTGTAGATGTTGATTCAAATCCCCCAATATCATGGCTCCAGAATCCAAAGCCTGACATACAAAGAGATAATCCTCCTCTTAAGCTTTCTGCCATGGATTCATAATTTGAAGAACAGTCGCCACCCCAGTGTACAGGGAATTTTTGTCCGCCAACAGTAGCTGATCTAGCAAATAAGGCTGCTTCTCCTTCACCTTTAACTTCCTTAATTACCTCAAATACTGCTTTGTTATATAAATAAGTATAATAGTTATGCATTTTTATTGGATCTGCTCCATTAAAATATTGAGCCTCTACAGGAATTCTTTCACCAAAATCTGTCTTAAAGCAGTCTACCCCCATATCCATTAAATGTTTTAATTTGTCTTGATACCATTCGCATGCCTCTGGATTTGTAAAATCTACTATTGCCATAGCAGGCTGCCACATATCCCATTGCCATACATCTCCATTTGGTCTCTTAATAAAATAGCCATGCTCTTTTCCTTCTTCAAATAATGAGGATTCTTGTGAAATATATGGATTAATCCATACGCAGATCTTTAATCCTTTATCCTTTAATCTCTTTAACATTCCTTCTGGATCAGGGAACACTCTCTTATCCCATTCAAAATTACACCAGTTATAATCCTTCATCCAGAAACAGTCAAAATGGAATACATGCAGTGGAATATCTCTTTCTGACATTCCATCAACAAAGCTTGTTACTGTTTCTTCATCGTAATTAGTAGTAAAAGAAGTAGTCAGCCATAAACCAAATGACCAAGCTGGTGGAAGTGCTGGCTTTCCAGTAAGAGTAGTATAATTTTCTAGTACTTCCTTCATTCCATCACCAGTAATTATAAAGTAATCTAAACATTCTCCAGGTACACTGAATTGAACTTTAGTAACTAATTCAGACCCAACTTCAAAAGATACTTTTTCAGGATGATTAACAAATACGCCATATCCCTTATTTGTTAAATAAAAAGGAATATTTTTATAGCTTTGCTCAGTGCTTGTCCCACCATCCTCATTCCAGATATCCACAGTCTGCCCATTCTTTATAAAAGGAGTAAACCTTTCTCCTAAACCATAAACAGCTTCTCCAACAGAAAGACTTAGCTGTTCTCTCATAAATGAACCTACATTTTGTTCTTTTAAGTAAGCAGTTCCCCTATTTTCACTTTTAGTTAAATATTTATCTCCATTGAAAAATTCCATTTTAAAATTCTTTTTATCAATATTAACTTTTAAGTTACCAGCCGTAAAGGTAACTATATCTTCATTTTCAAATATTTCTGGTCTAAACTTATCATCTTCATATATCTCAAATTTTGTGTTACTATCTTGAACACCCATATAGTGATATTCCCTGATTCTAATAACATTTTTAAAAGGTGATGATATCTTGTAAGTAATAACTGGACCTCCAAGAGTATCCCCCCTATGATTTACCCTATTACACGGAGCATATAAAGTTAATAATTTTTCTTCCACTTTAGCACTATATACTTCTTGTGGACTAAATCTTTCAACTCCTTCTCTCATTAACCAACATCCATTGCTAAATTTCATCTTACCCACTCCTCATAAATTCTTAATATAATTAAATTATAATGTTACTTCTTGTAATCGTATACCATAAAAATTTCATATTATTTATGGTACTTTTTAGAGAACTAAAAATAAAAAGCAAGGCAATCTACCTTGCTTTTATTTGAACTATTTAGTTCCCCATAATTCCATTTTTTCTTGTACTAATTTAGTAATTCCTGCATTTAAATCTTCTATTCCAATACTATCTAAATAGTTTTGAATATCTTGCCAAGCAGCATCAAAGTCATCAGGAGATCCTAAGATAGCTTGTGTAATTTTTTCTTGGCAGTAGTCATCAGCTTTTTGTTGAATAACTTGTAAGTCTGATGGAATACTATATCCCCAAACTTGTCCGTGATTAGAAATACCTAATTCTTCAGCTGCTGGGAACATATCACACCATGAATTATAACCGTAAGCTGCTAAAGTTTCTTTTTTAGCTGAGTTATAGTTTGCAACATAGCTTTCAATTGAATTTGTTGTGTACGTATTACCTGTAGAATCTACAGCGCCATCTCCCCTTTGTGGGAATGGATATACATATTTACCAACACCACTCTTTTTACTATAGTCAGGATCCGTATTTTTCTGTTCTTGAACTTCTGGTAATACTTCTCTCTTTCCGTCTTCATTTACAGTATAATGTTCACCTTCAATACCCCAATTTAATAATACTTGTGCTTCGTCAGATGCTAACCAGTCTAAGAATTCAAAAGCCCTGTCTGGATCTTTGCAAGATGAAGATATTGCAACACCCCAGCCGCCTGTAAATCCATAATCTTTTAAACTTTGATCAACTGCACCATCTATACTCATAACAGATAAAGGTGCATAAGTATCTTCTTCTTTTCCTTCAGATACTAAAGTTGTTTCACATTGACTATAGTCCCATGAAGCATCAGATAATCCAATTACTCTACCTGATGAAATTTTAGCTTTATAAGCATCTTCTTTTTGAGTAAATGATTCTGGATCTAAAAGCCCAATATCATTCATATGGCAAAGCCATTTAAAATAAACTGCTAATTTATCATTAGTAAATTTATATTCAGCTTCTCCTGTTTCATCATTAACAGTATATTGTCCATCATCAGGGTATCCTGCAGTAGTAGCTCCTTTATTACCACAAGTAATTAACCATCTCCAGTCACTAGCCATTAATGAAAGACCAATTGTTGCTTCTCCACTTTCTGTAGTTGTATGTGCTTCCATATAAGCTTTTACTGCATCTTCATATTGTTGTAAAGTATGGATTTCAGGATATCCTAATTCCTTTAATACTTTATTTTGAATTTGTAAATTTCCATCCGGATTATATACTACATTTCTTACTCCATAAGTACCTACAGTGTAAATAGATGGGTCATCAGCACTACATTTTAATCTATTTATTTGATCTCCATATAAAGCTTTTAAATTATCCCCACTTTCATCTATATAATCATCCAACTTAAGGATTGCTCCTGCATCGATTAATTTTTGAGTATCACCTTTAGCATAAATTAAGTCTGGGTATTCACCACTAGCTATCATTAGAGGAATAGCTTGTTCATCTCCTCCAACTGGATGTTCAATTTTTAATGTTACGCCTGTTAATTCAGTAATCTTCTTAGCTATATCATCTGTGAATTCAATATCTTCTGTAGCATCAACAGTATATAATGTTAAAGTTATTGGTTCTTTATCCCCTGAGTCAGCACTTCCTGTATTTTTTTTCTCATCTGCGCTACTTCCACACCCAACGAAAGCACCTGTTACTAAAGTTAATGCCATAACCATTGATAATAATTTACGTCTTTTCATAAATTCTCCCCCTCAAAATAACTTTTATAATAATAATTCTTTTATTTATATTTGGATATTTATTAAAAATTAGATAAAAAGCTTATCTATATTTTTATTAACTCTTTACAGCTCCTAAAGTCATACCACTTACAAAATACTTTTGTAAGAATGGATATACAGCTACTATAGGGATTGTAACTACCATAGTAATTGCCATTTTAATAGATTCTGGATTACTCTTAGCTGCGTTCTGCAGATTTGGATTGTGTACATCTACTGTTGTTGATGCATTTTGTAGTACCTTCATCAATTCATATTGTAATGTTGTCAAACTATCTTTGCTTCTAGCATAAAGATAAGTATCAAACCATGAATTCCATTGGCTTACTGCAATAAATAGAGATATTGTAGCAATAACAGGCATACATAATGGAAGTACTATCTTATAGAAAACTGTAAAATCATTTGCTCCATCAATTTTTGCTGATTCATAAATAGCTTCTGGTAAGCCATCCATAAAAGATCTCATTACAATAATATTAAAAGCACTTAATAATCCAGGTAAAATATAAACTGCAAATTTATTTATTAATCCTAAGTTTCTAATAACTAGATATTCAGGAATTAATCCACCACTAACATACATTGTTACAACAAACAAGATTGTAACGAATCTATTGAATACGAAGTCCCTTCTGCTTAGTACAAAGGCTACCATTGCTGTAGAAATTACCCCTGTAGCTGTTCCTACAATAGTTCTAATAACCGAATTAACAAATCCTAAAGGAATCTTTGTACTTCCATCAAAAACGCTCTTATAGTTATTTAGAGTAAATACTCTAGGCCATATATGAATACCACCTTTTATAGTATCTGATGCATCATTTAATGAAACAGCTAATACATTTAAGAATGGATATACTGTAATTATCATTATAAAAAGCATTACTATAAAAAGTATTACATCAAAAGCTTCAATCTTTTTCCTTTTTTTCTTTTTCATAATATCCTCCTTACTACCTTTCCATATTAAAAGATATATTAACTCATTAATCCACCTTCACCGTCGTTAAACTTTTTAGACGCGGTATTAGCTAAGAATATAAGAATAATTCCTACTACTGATTTAAAGATACCTATTGCAGTACCAAATGAATATCTAAACATTCCAATACCATAATCAAGAGCGTATTTATCAATAACTAATGATTTACTTGCAACTATTGGATTTCCCAATAACATCTGCTTTTCAAAACCTATATTGATTAAATTACCAATACTCATAATAAGTAGCACTAATACAGTAGACTTAATTCCTGGTAATGTTACATGAAGCATTCTCTTAAATCTTCCTGCTCCATCAACCTTAGCTGCATTATATAATTCAGGATCTATAGAAGTCATTGCTGCTAAATAAATAATTGCATTCCAGCCTGTTTCTTTCCAAATATCTGAGCCAACAACTATTCCCCAGAACATATTTGGTGTTGATAAGAAATTAATTGGTGTAGAAATAATATGTAAGTTCATTAGAACTTCATTTACTATTCCTGAATTAGAAAGCATACTAGTGACAATACTTGCTGCAACTACCCATGAAATAAAGTGCGGTAAATATGATACAGTCTGTGCTAACTTCTTAAATTTTACAGACCTCAATTCATTTAAGAATAAGGCAAAACATATTGATGAGAATGTACCAAATACTAAGCCTAAAAGGCTCATTCCTAAAGTATTTTTTAATGCTTGATAAAATTGCTGTTCTTTAAATAATTCTATAAAATACTTAAATCCTACCCATGATGAACCAAACAATCCATTTTGCGGTTTATAATCCTGGAATGCTATAGCCCACCCTCCTAAAGGTAAATATTTAAAAATAATTACCCATATAACAAATGGTAATGACATAGCAATTAATACTCTTTGTTTCTTTATCTTATTCCAAGTAATTCTTTTTGTTTTTTCCTTATTTGCTGCTACAATTTTTTTATCTACTTTACCTGTAACCTGCATTACTTTTACCTCCATTCCTTAGCTCTTTTCTATACTATTATTCTATTACCACTAAAGAATTGGCGATACCC
>CAKVNP010000016.1 GCA_934777095.1 uncultured Clostridium sp.
ATACTAATCTACTATCAGTCTCTGATCTAGTTAATGCACTAATAGAAGCTCAGCAAGCTCAATTCAGTGCTTTAAAAAGCAGCCTACTTGAGGAAATAACTGAAGCAAATTCAAAATATGTCAAAGAACTTACTGCTGAATTTATTGAGGTTCAAAAAAATAGTTTTCTTCAACTAAAAAACAATTTAACTAAAGACATAGAAACTACACTTACAGAAAATTTAAACCAATACAAAAATGATTGTACAGACCTTCAGAATGAAGTAATTGCTAATGTTACTTCAATTATTTCAAGTGAAATAGATCACAAAAATCATGAACTACAATCAGAGCTTACTGCCCAATTTAATAAATATTCACAAGACTCTCTAAGAGCTCAAGAAAATCTTATAAAAGAAGTGCGCGATTTTAAAAGAGTATTAAATGATGCATATTATACTCAAGAACAAGTTGAAAATGAAAATACAAGTTTTATATATAAATTATTAAAAAAATATGTCTAAACTAATAAGAGGAATAGCTTTTGCTATTCCTCTTAATTTTATAATTATATTTTTTATCAGTAAGCTTTGATTTCCTTAATCATGAATTCTTTTCCGCTTAACATTTCCCATCCTCTAGAACTGCAGGCTGGACATGTCCCTTGGTTTGCAGGTATATTGAATACCTTTTTACATTCCTTACACAAAGCATTTGCTGGTAAAACTTCGATTTCTAATTTAGTATCTTCCATCATAGTTCCGTCAACAGCTGCTGGAAAACATGATTCTATATATTTAGGAATCATTGATGAAAGCTCTCCAATCTGCAATACAATTGTATCTATCTTAGTTAATTGCTGTTCAACTGCTATTTTTTCTACAGTATTAACTACTTCAATTACTACACCTAGTTCGTGCAAAGCCATCATCCCTTCTTATCATAAGCTAGAATTTATTTTAATGCAGTCTTAATCTTTTTAATGGCAATTCTACCTTTACGTTTAATCACGTTTTTAACTATAGCTGGTTTTAAGTCTTCGTAAGCAACACCTGGCGCATTATACTTTCTTACAAGTGATATAGCATCGAATTTACATCTTGTTGTACATTGTCCACATCCAACACACATATATTCATCTACTACTGTAGCTCCACATCCTAAACAACGTTCTGTTTCTTTCTTAACTTGTTCTTCAGTAAATGTAGCTCTAACATCCTTAAATGATGCTTTAGCATTTTCTAATTTGATATGTCCAGCTTTTTGTCTTGGCATATTGTCATATCCACCAAGTTCTAAGTTGTTCTTATCAAATTCATGATATTCTCTTCTATCTCTACCATTTACTAAGCTTTGCCCTGGTTGAACAAATCTGTGAATTGAGATAGCACCTTGTTTACCAGCTGCAATAGCATCTATGGCAAATCTTGGTCCTGTATATGAATCTCCTCCAACGAAGATATCCTCTTGAGCTGTTTGGTATGTGAATGAATCAGCCTTAACTGTGTTATTAGGATTTAATTCAACTTTGCTTCCTTCTAACATATTACCCCACGCAATAGCTTGACCAACTGAAATTAATACGTAATCAGCTTTTACAATCTTAACATTTTCTTCATCGAATTTAGGGCTGAATCTTCCGTTTTCATCTAAAGTTGATAAGCACTTTTTGAATTCAACGCCAACAACCTTACCATCTTCAACTAGGATTCTCTTTGGTCCCCATGAATTGTTTATTGTAATATCTTCTTCTAATGCTTCTTCGATTTCTTCTTCTAATGCTGGCATGTTTTCACGGCTTTCAAGACAGAACATATCTACCTTTGCAGCACCAACTCTTGTAGCATTTCTAGCAACGTCAACTGCAACGTTACCTCCACCAATTACAACAACATTTCCGTGAAGTTTAACATCTTCTCCTAAATTTACATTTCTTACGAATTCAACACCAGCGATAACACCTTCAGCATCTTCACCTTCGATACCTAATCTTCTTCCTGCTTGAGCTCCAATTGCAAGATAGAATGCTTTATATCCTTGAGATCTTAATTCGTCTAATGTTACATCCTTACCAACTTCAACGCCAGTCTTGAATTCAACACCTAATTCTCTTAATACTTCGATTTCTGCATTAACAACTTCTTTTTCTAGTCTGAATGCAGGAATACCTAACGTAAGCATACCACCAAGTGCTCTTTGCTTTTCAAATACAGTTACTTTGTATCCTTCGATAGCTAAGTAATAAGCACATGATAAACCTGCTGGTCCACCACCAACTATCGCAATCTTCTTGCCATATTCATGTCTCTTATGAGGTATATAACGGCTTTCTGAATTTAAATCTTGTTCAGCGATGAACTTTTTGATTTCATCGATAGCTATTGGTGAATCTACATCTCCTCTAGTACAAGCCGATTCACACTTTCTTGGACAAATACGTCCACATACAGCTGGGAATGGATTGTTTATTTTGATTAATTCTAAAGCTTCTCTATATCTTCCTTGAGATGCTAATTTAATATATCCTTGAATACCAATGTGTGCTGGACAAGCAGTCTTACATGGACTTGTTCCTGTTTCAACAACATTTAATCTATTTGTACGATATTCTGGATTCCACTTATCCTCAGTCCATACTGTATCTCTTGGAGTTTCTCTTTCTTTCTTAGTAAGCAGTTTCTTTGTACATAATTTTTGACCTAAGCTTAAAGCATTAGTTGGACAATTTTCAACGCACTCTCCACAAGCAACACATTTATCAACATCAACTTTAGATACATAGTTTGAACGAGACATATCTGCATTGATGAACATTCCTGTACTTCTTAATGCTAGACATGAACATCCACAACAGTTACAGATAGCATGTGTCTTTCCTGATCCATCAAGGTTAGGAATTTGGTGCATAAGTCCATTTTCTTCTGCTCTTCTAATTATTTCAAAGGCTTCTTCTCTTGTTATTTCACGACCTCTACCAGTTCTGATATAGTATTCAGCAGCATGTCCCATTTGAATACACATATCTTCCTTTAAGTGACCACAACCTTCTCCCATAGCTTCTCTAGATGTACGGCATGAACAGTCTGAAACTGAGAATATAGTATTATCATTTAAATACTTTGATATTTCTTCATATGAAGCTCTTCTAGTTTCCCCTTCAATAGCCTTTTCTATTGGAATAACTCTCATTAACCCTACACCTGGTGGGAATGATCCTGCAGTTTTTGGTCCTCTAACTCTTCCGTAAGCTTCGAAGGCTTCTGCAATTTGAGGGTATTTCTTAACATTTTCCTTATTGTTAACCATCATTTCCATGATTCCCGGTACCCATGTGTCATACCAATATTTATCTACACCATCTTTTTTATTTACAAAGCATACACCTGCCATTGCTAAATCCCAAAGAATCTTTGAAGTTTCTTCAACTGATTTTCCACAGATTGGAGCTACTTCTTCAGCACTCATTGGTTTACGCATTGTAAGTGCTAATGCAACCTCTGCCATTTCATCTGTTACTACTGGTTCTAAAATCATATATTCTGGGTCTGTAACCTTTATAGCATTTTTAGAGCCCATTTTCTTTTTACTAACTTTGTTAGCAAATTCTAATACCTTAACTTTTACCATATCCTTTATATACTCCTCTCAAAATTAATAACCTAAATTTATTCCCTTAATAACTTAATAAAATAAAGCTCTATATCTATCTTATTTATTCCATTCTTTTACTTCTGTACGTAACCATTCAGCCCATTCATCTATTCCTTCACCAGTCTTTGCTGATATAGGAATTATCTTTATATTTGGATTTAACTTAGTTATATATTCTTTAACTGCTTCAAAATCAAAATTAAAGTAGTCTTTTGCATCAATTTTATTGATTAATACAACATCAACTATTGAAAACATTAGTGGATATTTTAATGGTTTATCGTGTCCTTCTGGTACACTTAAAATCATTGCATTTTTGCTTGATCCAGTATCAAATTCTGCTGGACATACTAAATTTCCTACGTTTTCTAAAATAGCAAAATCAACATCTTCTGTCCCTAAGGCTGCTAATCCTTGTTTTGCCATATCAGCATCTAAGTGGCACATTCCACCTGTATGTAACTGTATTACTTTAGCGCCAGTTTTTGAAACGGTTTCAGCATCGACAGCAGAATCAATATCAGCTTCCATTACCCCTATTTTCATTTCATCTTTTAGAGCTTCAATTGTTCTTAAAACAGTAGTTGTCTTTCCTGAACCTGGTGATGACATTAAGTTTAATAAAAAAGTCTTGTCTTTTTTTAATTCACTTCTTAAAACATCAGCTTGTTTATCATTATCTTCAAACACGCTTTGTTTTATCTCAATAACTTTATATGCATCCATATTAGATTCCCCCATTACTTATTTTGTTAATTTTTTAACGTAATAATCATACGTTAATAAGAGAATTATATCATATTTTAGATAATAATGGAATATTATTTATTATTTTTGCTAAAATTAGCAAGTTTTTGTCGTTAATTGTCTTTGTACCATGTAGTCTAATAGTTAAATTTTAAACTTTGTTTAAATATTGTTCAAACATTATTTACAATATCAAAAAAACATCTAGTAGTATTTTATTAACAAAAAAATCAAGGTTATATTTAACCTTGATTTTTTGTTTATCTTTATTCAACTATGTAATAAATTCTATTTAAAACCTCTTAATTTTGTATCTTCTTCTATCTTTAACTCATTAAATAATGCAGTTACTATCTGATTATATTCCTGAACGCTCTTTGACCTTTTAATCTTTTTAGCATATTTATCACCATCTTCAAAGACGTTTATCATATAATGCCAAAACTCCTTCATCCTATATAATGCATTTATATCACCTGATAATACTTCCTTATAACCTTCAAATACTTCATTATGGAATGATTTTAATACTGCTTTATCAACCTGCCAGCCGCTTCTAATTTCCTTAACTAATGCAGGGTTAGCAATTATTCCTCTTCCAAGCATAATTTTATCTATGGTTGGACACTCTTCCCTTATTCTTTGATAATCTTCTACATTAAATATATCACCATTATAACAAAGGGGATTAGTGCTTAATTGTATAGCATCTTTAAAAACATCCATATTAGGTACATTCTTATAATATTCCTGTCTTATTCTTGGATGTATGATTAGCTCCTCTAAAGGATATTTATTAAATATTTTAATAAGCTCGTAGAATTCTTCCGGAGAATCCTTTCCTATTCTAGTCTTTAATGATATCTTTGCAGATGTTTTAGAGAAAACCTCCTCTAGGAAAGCATCTAATTCATCCCTTTTTGCCAAGAAGCCTGAACCTTTAAATTTAGATAC
Organism: uncultured Clostridium sp.; assembly: GCA_934777095.1. Classification (GTDB taxonomy): domain Bacteria; phylum Bacillota; class Clostridia; order Clostridiales; family Clostridiaceae; genus Clostridium. The sequence goes on from CAKVNP010000016.1 coordinate 5,332, forward strand.
TACTGTTCCTGATGGGCATCCTAGATTTAAATTTATTTCATTATATCCATATCCTTGCAGTTTCTCTACCGTATCAAGAAAATACTCTGCATTATTAGTAAGTATCTGCGGTACTACAACCATTCCTTCATTATGTTCCGGAATAATATCATTTTTTTCCCTTGAGGTAAGTATACAATTCATTGTGGGTACAATGAATGGCGTAAAATATTTATCTATTTCTCCAAAATATTTATTATATGCATTTCTATATATGTATCCTGTAACACCTTCTAATGGCGCAAAATAAAATTTCATCTTAATTTTAACTCCTCAATTATTAATTCATCCTCTATTTTACCTATTTAAGAATCTTTTGTATAGCAGAATAGATAAAATAACAGATGATAAAAACTTGTAATTTTACCATCTGTCATATTTTCTTCTTATAATTTATTTATCGTTACCCAGTTATCATTATAAGTAACTTGTCCACCCATATCTGATATTCCTGATTTTAAAATCCAGTTTGGGTTTCCGTGCTTTTTCCACCAGCCAACATACATCATAATAATATTATCACTTATACTATCATCCAGCTGAATCTGTACTTTAATGCTGCTTTCTTCTGATTGTATGCTTACCTCTTCACCATGCTCAATTCCATTTTGGCCAGCCATTTTATTATTTATATATGCTTTAGCTATTTCATCTTTTTCCATATAATGCTGGCTGAATAATGAATCTCTGCTATGGTTAATTAACATAGTTTTTAATATATTCTTTATCATGTTTATTTTTGCTAATAATCCTTTTTGCCATTGCTAAAGCTAATGCGCCATCGCCATCAGCCTTTACTCTGACATATAAATCAGCCTGCTTAGCCGTAGCAGTTTCTATTGGATCAATTACTATAACATAGCTGCCATTCTTCTGTGCCTTTTTAATCATCTGCATTGTATGTATGGTAGTATTTGCTGGATTCTTTCCCCATACAATAATAGTCTGGCTATTCATCATATCTTCTAAAGAGTGGCTTCTTACATCACCAAAGTTCTGCTTTTGAGCTGCAATTCCTGCACTCCAGCATGGACCACCTTTTTGCTTTGAGCAGCCTCCATAAAAGTTAAAGAATATATCTCCGATACTTTTTAAAAGGCTGCCACTGCCATACTGCTCATAGTAAAGAATAGATTCACCACCAAAGTTTTCTTTATAACAGCTTAATTTTTCAGCCATAATTTCTAAAGCTTTATTAAAAGATATTTCCTGCCACCGACCATTTACCTTAAGCAAAGGCTTATATTGTCTTTGTGGGTGATTATGGCGCTCTAAATGAGCTAATCCTTTTTTGCAGATAAATCCTTTAGTATAAGGGTGTTCCTTATCGCCTTCTATTTTCACTACCTTTTTATCTTCAACATAAATATTAAATTTACAAGCATCAAAACAATCTAATGTACATCCACCGTTTAACTTCTTCATTTTTACCTCAACAAAATCAATATTTTTTATTAAATATATTATAAAGCATTTTATTAACTCATAAATTTACACTTACGCTATTTTATCAGCTATATCTGGAATAGCTAAGATAAATCTACTTCCTTTATTAGGTTCACTTTCAAGTTTAACATATCCGCCATGCAAATCAGCTATCAACTTTACTAATGTAAGCCCAATCCCGCTGCTGCTAGCCTTTGTAACTAAATTATTCTCTACTTGTGAAAACCTATTAAAGATAAATTCTTGATCATCTTTTGATATACCTATTCCTGTGTCTTCTACTATAATTTCCACATAATCATTTACTTCTTTAATTAATACACGTATTTCTCCACCTTTCGGCGTAAATTTAACTGCATTTCCTAATAAGTTAATTACACATCTTTCTAATTCATTTTCATCACAAAGAATCACCTTTTCCTCCATATCTGGATCAATAATAAGAGTAAGCCCCTTTTCTTCAATGTATTTGCCCATATTAAGTGCTGTTTCTTCAACTAGATATACTATATCATTATTCTTTTTATTAATTTTATAATGGCCTGTTTCTATTTTTGAACTATCTATTATATCATTAATTATTTTAAGTAAATTGCCGCAGTTCTTACTAATAATATTAATATATTTTCTCAAATTCTCTTTAGTCAGTGATTCTTCTTTATTAAGAGAATTTATTAATTGAGTGGCAGATGAAATAACATGTATAGGTGTTCTAAGTTCATGCGATAAGTTCACAAAATAATTATTCTTAAACTTTTCTTTCTTTATTATTTCTTCACTTAATTTTCTATTTTCTTCCAGCTGTTTATTAAGCTTTAAAGTCTTTTGCTCTACTAGCTTTCTTAGTATTTTAACATAATTAAATATATAAATTATTAATACGGATAGTACAATTATATATATAATATAAGCCATAGGGCTTTTCCAAATTGGATTTTTAACTTTTATATTCATAATGGTTTCTTTAGATAAGTCACCATTACCATCTCTTGACCTTATTTTTAATTTATATTTTCCTGGGTCTAAAAATTTAATATCTAAATGGCTCATAGAATCTATATATACCCATTCAGTATCAATTCCTTCAATCATATACTGATAAGTTATATTATTTAAATTTTCGTAATATGGCATGAAAAATTCTATATATAAATCTTTGTTATCATAATCTAAAACTAGCTCTTCGCCATTATAAATAATCTTATTTTTTCCTACAGAAATATCTCCAATTACTACCTTATTCACATTGTGTCTTATTTCATCAATCTCTTCTGGATTAAAGCTGGTAATCCCATTAGTACTGCCAAATAACATATCACCATTATCCAGTTTCAAACTTGAATTTAAATTAAACTGGTAGCCCATTATCCCATCAGCTCTGGTAAATCTTCTAATCTCTTCATTAGATGTATTAATCTTATTTAATCCTTTATTAGTACTTATCCAAAGATTATTATTATCATCAACTAAAATAGAATTAATAAAGTTATTCGTTAATCCCTCTTCTATTGTATAGGAAGTAAAATCATTAGCTGCTAAATCAAATTTATATAGTCCCATATTAGTTCCTATCCACAGATTTCCCGAATTATCAAATTCCATACAATTCGTATAAGTATTTATTAATGAAGATTTATTTAATGAACTGTCTTTATATTGGTTTATAACACCATTTTTTTTATGATACTTAATCAGCCCTGTATTTATTCCGGCTAACCATAAAATATCTTCATCACTTTTATCAGGAAGAATATATGTTAATGAAAAAGCATTTATATCATTAATTAATAAGTTATCATTCTTTAGCATTAATTGATCATTAAATGTATCATAACAATATAATCCTTCTGTAGATGCCAGCCAAATCTTTTCCCCATCACTATATGAATGTTTAACAGTAAAAGAATGTTCATTTTCCTTATAAATTTTCTGTAGTAAATATTCATCTATATTAACTAATATAATATCTTTATTAGTAATTAAAGTCATATATTTTTCATTTATTTTAAATATATCTTTTAGTTTTCTATCCCTTAGTGATATATTATCATTTTCATATATTCTAGTTATGAATTCTCCTGTAGTTTTATCATAAATATATATTCCATTAAATTTAGTTGCTATCCATACTTCTTCACCATTTTGTATTATACTCACCACATTAGCATTTATTAAATTACCCTCTTTATCAATCATTCTAGTTACAGATGTGAATTGATTATTTCTATTTAATATACTTATACCTTTTTCCGTCCCAATCCAGATAGTACCATTTGAATCCTCATAAAAACAATTTATATAATTGCTTATTAGTGAAACATTATTATTAGTATCATTAGTTATATGTTTAATGCTTTTATCATTATCAGAATATCTTACAATTCCTTCATCACTTGAAATCCATACATTTTCTATTGAATCGACTAAAATGCATTCAATATTACCTGGGAAAGAACTTTCGGAATACTTATAGGTATAATATATCTCCCCTGTTTGTTTATTGCACTTTTTTATTCCATCATAATTAATAATCCACACATAATCTTCTTCTTCCTTCTTAGCGCTAGCGTAAGCAATACACTCCTTAGTCACTACCCATATATTCCCCTTAGAATCTTTTGTAATATCATTTATATATAGCTTTTCCTCAAAAAATTCTAGTGCATAATTAATTTCATTCGAATCATAATCTATTAAGTTTATTCCATATGGAGTTCCTACATATAAGGTATTGGGGCTATTTCCTTCTTCTAATTTTGTTATATATGAACTCGTTAATTGGTTTTCATTATCTTCTGCAGTATATATATTTTCAATCTTTGATTCTTTAACATTTATTTTTACCAGACCCTTATTTGTACCTACCCATATAATTTCATCTTCCGAACTACTACGCAGTAATTGAGTAATATTAGCTTGTCCTAATATAGATATTTCTTCATCCATATCTTTAATTCTTATTATCTTGTCTTTATCTCTTAGTAATATATCTAGACCATTATCAGTAGCTATCCACACATTTCCATAACAATCTTCTTCTATGTCATTAATATATGTTGAACTCAACATATTTTCTTCCTTATTGCTGCAATTATATATTTTTACTCTTTCTCCATCAAATCTATTTAAACCATCTTTTGTACCAATCCATATATAACCTTTACTATCTTCAAATATTGATGTAACATATTCATCTGAAAGACCTTCATCAATTGATATATTATTGAACATTTCAATATCAAATTTATTCGCTAAAACTTTATCAGATGATAAAGCAATCGTTATAATAACAGTTATTAACAATCTTATTGTCAACTTAAATTTCATATTTCTTATCCCCGCTTTATAAAATATTCATTTAAAATCATAATATTATGTCAATATCGTTTAATTAATTACTTCAAAATCTCTGAAAATATTACTTATTTCCCATACAATATTTTACCAAATTTATACTACTTTTCAATATTTTTAGATATCTTTTTAAAATACTATTTACTTTTCAGTTAAATGTGTCATATATATACATAGAAAAATACGCTACAGTTTTGAGCCGTAGCGTATTTTAAACTTAAAATCAAAAATTAATTATTCATTGATTTAGCTGCAAGTACTATATCAAAAATATCAATTATATCATCCTTATTTAAATCATAAATTTCTTCATATCCCTCTTGACCCCTTGCAAGATTATACCTTTTAGCTATATTATTAACATCTATAATAGTGTTATCATTCTTTTCATTACTAATAATAATCTTCTTTGAAATAGATTTTTCACCTTTATAACTAACTTCTAAGATGAGTTCTTCTGAAGTATTTTTATTAATAAATTGCTCTGAGAAAGATAATAAAACATATATCTTATCCTCATCCTCAATATAAGTATCAATATCTATATCTCCATCAGAATAATTGTCTAAATCTAATATAGTCCCATTTTCTCTTGTTAATGTTACGTTTATATCATTCCATTCTTCTCCAAAAGGCAGATACGCTTCGTCTTTATCATTAATTAATTCATAATATATACTATATTCTTCTGTTTCCGAAGGATTAATAATAACCTTTTCCTCATTTGCCCATCTAAGATCTTTAAAGATTTCTGTGTTTCTTATTGTTGTCCAAGTAGTGTAGGAATTATCATCTATATTTTTCACTAATTCATATTTTAATTGCTCATATTTAGGTTTAATAATAAAATTACCAGATGCATTTGCTCTTGCTCTTATATATGTATTATTTTCTTTTAGTGGTATGATATTAAATCTAAAGGTGTTTAATATTGTAGTTCCTTCTACATCACCGCCAATTTGCAAACTTGTATCATCATCTAAAAATATACTTCCAGCAGAACTATCATCAACTTCCCCTCTAAATGTGCCTTTTACATTAGCGTTATCAACCACACCTCTTAAATCCAACAATGAACCATCATATATATTTAAATTATCAATTTCAAACTTACTATTTTCAGCCATCGTTATTGTTGAACCATTTTCTAAAGTTAAGTTTCTTATATTACCAAGATTCGCATTTGTTAAGACTGCTTCATCTTTTATATTAACATCAGTAGTTGCTTTTTGCTTTTCTGTATCAATTATAGCTACGCCTGTCTTATAGCCTAAATTAATTACAACTTCACTATTAGAATATGCCATTATTCCACCTGAATGAATTGTTTTGTCTATAACCTTCCCCTTAACATTAAGCTCTACAGGATAATTTCTCTCTTTCCAATAGTCTCCTGCATATATTCCAGCAAACTGTGTTTCACTATTAGGATTTTTCACTTCAAGAACAGCTTTTGATCCTGTGTTTCCACCTTCAATAAAGGTTCCTCCACTTATATATGGTCTATAGCTTCTTTGATAAGCTGCTGTCTTAATACCAGTATCAACATTATCTAATGTTAATTTATAGCCTGCTAAATATATGCTTCTACTACTTCTAAAATTAGTACCTTCATCTACAGGTGTTTGGGGAATACCGCTATCTGGTACTCCAGGCATTAATTCATTTGATGCCCAAAACTGCATATTAAGGTTTTTAAAAGTAACATCTGCTCCTAGCTGAATTGGTGCTCTTATGATAAATTGATTATTTCCTGTTTCACCTTCTATAGTTACTTCCTTATCTATAATAACTGGCTTATTTAGTAATGAAGATGTTTCTTCATACTCCCAATACTTAAATATTCCTGTGATTATAATAGTTCCACCTTGTTTTACGTTATTAAGTGCTGTTTTAATATTTTGATACGGATTATTTAGTGTTCCGTCACCTATGCTGGTTGCGCCTTGTCCACCAGTAAGATATACTACTTCTCTTAACTGATTAGCGCTGCTAAGATCTATGCTTTCTGCTCCTTTATTATAAGAATAACTAACCATAGGTTGATTAAATATTATGGCTGCTCCTATTAATAATGCTATATATCTTTTCTTTCTTCTTCTCATGTTTCTCCTCGTATCTTTAAATATTTTTATTAGATAATGATTCAGTCTCTTATAAGTATGCTTTGATTATCATAGTTATTTTTATTTTCGTTCTATTTTGATTTTAAATTTATATTTTAGCTAATTTTTTGACATTTTATTCTTTGAATAGTATAATCGTTCATTGCAACAAAAGAATATGTATCTTATAAAAAGGAGGCTTTAATATATGACATTTTATCAAGAATTACAATTAAACCAAGCTGGCTCCAAAGAACTTATTAGAAATGCTCAAAGCGCTAAAGATAAATTAAGACATACTGTTATTTATCTATTTAAGATTTTTATTACCCAGGTATTTTGCATGACTTTAGTAATTGCTTATAGCAAAATCTTCGGTAATTCAAATAGTATTGTTGGAGTTGTTGTGCTGCTTTTTGTTTTAGTATTTAGAAATGTAGATTTATCAATAAAGTCATCACATGCTATTCCTTCTTTAATAGCTATATTTACTATTTTAGCTTTAGGACCGCACTTATGTAATGCTGGCAACATTTTTGTTGAATTACTAGTTAATATTATATGTATTTTTTTATTATTATTTATCGGATGCTATGATGTAAAAATGTTTAATCATTCTACATTAATTTTAGGATATCTATTACTATATGGTTATGATGTATCTGGATATTCGTATATTAAGAGAATAGAAGGTCTTGCTGTAGGTGCTTTAATAACTATATTAATATATTATAGAAACCATAGAAAAAAATCATATGATTTAAATCTTTCAAATTTTATTGAGGAATTTAGTTTAAAATCCGATAGAACAAAATGGCAGTTATCTCTTACTCTTGCCATATCTTCTATTCTATTTATTACAAGATTAATTCATCTGCCAAGGCCTATGTGGGTAGGTATTGCTGTTATGTCTATAATAACTCCATTTCCAACAGGGCAAAAGGAAAAAGTAAAAACAAGAATTATTGGCAATATTTTTGGTGCCTTACTAATTTTTCTTATTTATAAATACTGTCCTGATATTATATATAATAATATTGGAATTATTAGCGGAATCGGCATAGGTCTTTCAGCAACTTATGGTTTCCAATCAGTATTTAATTCTTTTGGTGCTATATCTACTGCTGCAACGATTTTAGGATTTCCAGCAGCAATCTTCTATAGAGTATTTAATAATGCTGTAGGCGCTATCTATGGATTATTCTTTAACAAATACTTTGGTAAATATATTGATAATATATCTTAATTATAAAAAACAAAATTAGGACAAGCTATCCTAATTTTGTTTTTTTATTTAGAATATTTTTTATCACTGATTAGCCTAAAAGGTACCCATGCTTTTCCTAAATAACACTAGATATAATATAAAAAGCAGATAAAATAAAAAAGGTTGTAGTTTAAACCGAGCCTGTGAAAAAAACTCTGTAAATTACAAAATATAACAGTTTTCTATGGTAAAATAAATATATCATAGGAGGCT
>CAKVNP010000017.1 GCA_934777095.1 uncultured Clostridium sp.
CTATATAGCAAAGCTATTTAAAGCTAACAAGAAAATCTATGTAAAAGTACATATGATAATAGGTTCGATATCAATTATAGCTATGATACTAGCGTTAATAACTAAAATAGGACAAGCAGATTTTATAAAATATATAGGATTTACAACTATAATGATAGCAATAGGCGTAACTGGAGCTATTATGAAAAAGAATTACAAGCTATATAGAATACTTCATGTAGTATTTACAATTTCCTTCTTTATCTATCTTCCGGTAGCTATAAAGTTTATGTAAATATATGTGTACAGAACTCTAAGAAGCTGTTATAAAAAATTGTTGTTATTAACAACAATTTAGGTATCTCAATAATAATATATTTAGTATTAGAGTAAAAAGAGGATTCGTATTTGAATCCTCTTTTTATTTATAAAGTTTGTCAACATGCCCAATCTTCGTTAATCTATAACCAGCAGTGTAGTAGAAATAATCATTCTCTTTGCGCCAGTAACTATCCTCTAATCTTTGCCACACTAATAGCTAGAATGGCTATAGTAGCAACCACTACGTTATTAACTTTACCACATGCAATTAAACTCTACCTTAGGTACTCCACTTAAGTGAGGAAGGTATAATCCTCACTTAACATTCATTTTGCTCAGCAAACATTCACTTGCCCCAGGGCAACATTCACTTTTCGGAGAAATCATTCACTTCCGCCGCAAAAATAAGAGAAATGAAATAATATTTAGATAAAAAGCAAATACTGAGAATATAATAAACTAATTAAAGAAGAAAGGCGGAAATTAAATTGTTTTACCGTAAACAAATAACACAAGTTTTTAAAGATGTACAAAGTAGCGAAAATGGATTAACTTCAAAAGAAGCTCAAGATAGATTAAAAAGAGATGGATACAATGAATTAACAGAAGGAAATAAGACACCTTTATGGAAGATGTTTTTAGAAAACTTCCAAGATCCATTGGTAATAATCCTAATAGTTGCAGCAATAGTGCAGATATTTCTGGGAGAGTGGGTTGAATCAGTAATAATAATTATTGTTGTAATACTAAATGCAATTTTGGGAGTAACTCAGGCAAGGAAAGCTGAAAGTTCATTAGATAGCTTAAAGCAGCTATCAGCGCCGAATGCAAAAGTAGTAAGAGATGGGAAGAAAGTAACTATTCCAGTACGGGAACTAGTGGTAGGCGATATAGTATTGCTAGAAGCAGGTGATTATATTCCTGCTGATGGCCGTCTTATTGAAGCACAAAGCTTAAAAGTAGTTGAGGGAATGCTTACTGGTGAATCAGAAGCTGTCTTAAAGCACTCAGATACCATTGCAGAGGAAGTTGTTCTAGGGGATAGAAGGAATATGGTATATAGTGGAGCAACTGTAGTTTATGGAAGAGGAAAATTAGTTATAACTGCTATAGGAATGAATACTGAAGTTGGAAAAGTAGCAACATTACTAGAATCAGCAGGAAATAAGCAGACACCACTTCAAATTAAGTTAGATGACTTTGGTAAGAGGCTTGGAATGGTAATTATGGTATTAGCAGCTATTATATTTGCCATACAAGTATATAGAGGATATAGAGCAGGAGGCACATTAAAGACATTAATTTTTGATTCATTTATGTTTGCCATAGCTGTTGCAGTTGCTGCAATACCAGAAGCTTTATCATCTATAGTAACTATTGTATTATCCATGGGAACTAAAGATATGGCTAAAAAGCAAGCGATAATAAGGAAGCTGCCAGCAGTAGAAACGTTAGGCTCTACAAGCATAATCTGTACTGATAAAACTGGTACCTTGACGCAGAATAAAATGACTGTAGTAGATTTCTTTATGTATGGTGTAGAGAAAGAACATATAGCTCCAGAAACAACCATAGAAAGCCAGGAAGGGGCAATAAACTTAAGCTCGACTCTTTGTAATGATTCAGATATAGCAGAAACAGGCGTGGAAATAGGTGATCCTACTGAAGTTGCCTTTTTAAGGTATGCAGAAAAGAGAAGCATAGATTATAAGGAAGTAAGGGAAAAGTATGATAGATTAAATGAAATACCATTTGATTCTGATAGAAAGCTTATGTCTACAGTAAATTCGATAGCTGGTAATGCAATAATGTTTACTAAGGGCGCACCAGATATTGTTTTTGCCAGATGTACTAAGGCATTAAATGATGGAGCAGAAGTAGATATCAGCCAGGAAATAATAGATAAATATAGAAAGGTAAATGAAGAATTTTCTAATAGGGCATTAAGGGTATTAGCTTTTGCCATTAAAGATGTGCCAGATGAAGGTTTTGTACCTTGTTTAGAAGATGAAGTAGATATGACCTTGGTAGGCCTTATGGCAATGATTGATCCGCCAAGGGAAGAAGTATTTGGCGCTGTAAAGGAAGCAATTAGAGCTGGGATAAAAACCATAATGATTACAGGTGACCATAAGGCTACAGCAGCAGCCATAGCAAAGGAATTAGGCATTATGAAGGAAGGAGATAAAGCACTTACTGGGCAGGAGCTAGATGCTTTATCAGAAGAAGAATTAGATCTTCAGCTTGAACATATACCTGTATATGCAAGAGTATCTCCAGAAAATAAGATAAGGATAGTAAAAGCATGGCAGAAGAAAGGTAAAATAACTGCCATGACAGGTGATGGAGTAAATGATGCGCCAGCACTTAAACAGGCTAATATAGGTATTAGTATGGGTAGTGGAACTGATGTGGCAAAAGATGCATCAGCAATGGTTCTTACTGATGATAATTTTGCAACAATTGTTAATGCAATTGAAATAGGAAGAACTGTATATAGCAATATTAAAAAATCAATTACTTACCTTTTTGCAGGAAATTTAGCTGGAATAATAGCTATAATGTTTGCTGTAATAGTAGGATGGAATAATCCATTTACAGCATTACAATTGCTATTTATTAATTTAATAAATGATTCACTACCAGCTATTGCTTTAGGTTTTGAAAAAGCAGAAGATAATATAATGGATAAACCTCCTAGAGATGTAAATGAAGGTATTTTACAGGGAGGAACATGGCAGACTATTTTGATAAGAGGAATAATTATTGGAGTAGTAGTTATTTTATCACAATATATTGGAAATAGAACTTCGCCAGTTTTAGGAGCTGCCATGGCATTTTCTACAATAACGTTAGCGAGAATTTTTCAAACAATTTCAGCTAGATCTGATCAGAATTCAATCTTTAAACTTGGTCTTTTTAAAAATATGTATGTTATCGGGGCTATAGTAATATGTTTAATAATATATTCATTAGTGTTGCTTCCAGGATTAAGAGATATCTTTGATATTCCTAATACATTCAAGATGACACAGATTGGTATATGCGTATTATTAGCATTAATTTCAACAACATTAATGGAAATTAGTAAAATATTTAAAAAATAAAATACTTCAAGTAGATTATGGTAAATATTATAGTGAAATGTAAATAAATATATTATTTACAATATTAAAATCTTTAAAAAATAAATTATTTTATCTTATTTACCATAATCTATAAAATTAGTTAGCAACTGTCTTGTAATCTTTGGCATTATAATTAAAATGATATTTAGAGAAATAAATATTTTGTAATAATCATTAGTTATAGAATGAGAAAATTATAGTATTGTTTTATTTAATGGTGAGAAGAGAGGGGCTAATATGTATTTAATTATTTCTATTATTTTATTGATATGTACATATACTATATCTAAAATTGAGCCGAAATATAGAAAAATCTTAATAATAAGTAATAGTATTGTGTCGTTAGTTTACATAATGTGGCGTATAACAACGCTATCTTATTATTCAGTCTTAAGCTTTATATTGAGTGTTGCATTATTGATTGCTGAAATTCTAGGATTAATGCAGCTCTTTACATTTCAGTACTTATTTATGAAGAAATATCAAGTAGAAATTAAGACATTAAATGATTTTGGCAATAAAGATCTGCCTAATGTAGATATCTTAATCTGCACATATAATGAGGGCGTAAATCTATTGGAAAAGACAATAGCGGCAGCTAAAAATATGACTTATCCAGTAGAAAAAATGAAAATATATGTATGTGATGATGGCAGAAGAAATGAAGTAAAAGCATTATGTAAGGATTATAATGTTGGATATATTACAAGAGATAGTAATGAAGGGGCAAAAGCTGGTAATATAAATAATGCCTTAACAAAAACAACTGGTGAATTATTTGCTGTGCTAGATGCTGATATGCTTCCGAAGAAGAATTTTTTGGAAAGAACAATAGGATATTTCATCGATGAAAATGTAGCATTTATTCAAACGCCCCAAGTCTATTATAATCAAGACATGTATCAGTATAATTTGAAGAGAAAGGTTCCAAATGAGCAGGATTTCTTTATGAGGGATATTCAAGATGCAAGAGCTTCAATTAATGCTGTTCTTCATGTTGGGACAAATGCAATTTTTAGAAAAAGATGTGTTTTAGAAATTGGAGGTTATCCAACTAGTTCAATAACAGAAGATATGGCAGTGGGAATGTTATTGCAGGAAAAGAAATTCAGGACTATTTTTATAAATGAAGTTTTAGTATTAGGATTAAGTGCAAGTACATTTACTGATCTTGTGCAACAGAGAGATAGATGGTGTAGGGGAAATATTCAAGTTATCAGGGAATATAATCCTTTATTTAGAAAAGGATTAACCATAGGCCAGAAGATAGCATATTTTGATGGTGTTTTATACTGGTTTTCCAGCATTCAGAAGATGATTTATGTAATAAGTCCATTAATATATTTGCTTTTTGCAATTATAATTATAAATACAACCATGGATAAATTAATATTATATTATGTACCATTTATTTTAGGACAATTATTGATTTTTAGTGCAATATCTCCAAAAACAAGAAATATTAAATGGGCACATTTTTATGAAATTGCTATGGCACCACATATTACATTTTCAGTAATCAAAGAAATATTTATGCTAAAAATTAAGTTTAATGTTACACCAAAAGAGCAGACTTATGAAAAAGCTCATTTTCAGGCAAGAATAGTAATGCCTCATATAGTATTAGCGGCATTAACAATTTTAAGCTGGATTATTGGTACTATATATTTAAAAGAGAATAAAATAGATTTAGAGGCATATTTGATAAATATATTCTGGAGTGCATATAACTTTATTGGAATAATAATTGCTTTAAGAGTTGCTTATCAAAAACCTATGTTTAGGGTAACAGAGAGGGTAAAAGTAAATAAAAATAATAAAGCAGAAATATATAAGGATAAATCTAAAATAGTAAAAGGTACAATAAAGAATATCTCCGAAAGGGGAATAGGCATATATACTGATAATCCGGATTATTTTAAGATTAACGATAAAGTTCAAATTAAGTTTTGGGACAAGGACAATGAACTCTTATTATCAGCAGAGGTAAAAAGAAAACATAAAAGCCTTTTAGGATTAGAATTTAATAGATTATCACCTACAGAAATGCAAAATATAATATCAATATACATAGATAATTTAGCTCCATATTATGATGTGAAAAGGCAGCAGGCATATATCTATAAAGATGAAAAAAAGTCATAGACGGCTTAAGCTAGTAATTATGAACCTATCCTAGATGTTTAGAATAAAATGCTAATAGGAAAGGATTTTGGTGAAGCCTATGGATAAAGATATCAATATTAGAGAATTATTGTTATTTAAAAAAGCATCAAGGATATTAGATTATTTAAATGAAAAATACGATAAAGATAAATTGAAAAGAAGACCAGATATTTGTAAGGAAATTATAAAGAATTTTAAAGATGAATTTATAATATAGAATAAAGCAGCTTCAAATAATAGAAGCTGCTTATATTATTGTAAAAGATTACTTGTATATAAAATGAATAAAAATTATTATTAGTTATCCACAAAATGTGGATAAAAATAATTTTATAATAAATTGTAATAATACTATTGACACAATATATAAGGGAGAGGAAAATTAAATTAACAATATAGGGGGTAGTGTAGAATTTTATACATATATGTAGAATTGAAAAATATTAAAATTTAAGTTATCAACTAAGTTATCAACAAAATCAACACTATTGTGGATAACTTCTGTGGATAACTATAATAATTCTATATAAAATTGGCTTAATCTAGAAAAAACATCTACACCTGTGGATAAGTATTATAAATAAAATCACATGATAAATATAATAATTATCGATAAATGAAGAATAAAAAAGAATTAGGAGAGTAATATGAAATACAATAAAAAAATATACACAGCTGAATTTATCAATAGACCTAACAGATTTTATGCAAATGTAGTGTTAGAAGGAAAAGAAATTAAGGTACATGTTCCTAATACAGGGAGATGCAGAGAACTTCTTATTCCAGGCTGTAATGTTTATTTAAGAGAGGAAAATAATCCGGCAAGGAAGACCCCCTTTGATTTGGTGGCTGTGAATAAAGGAGATAGAATTGTAAGTATAGATTCTCATATACCTAACAAGGTTGTTGAAGAAGCATTAATAAATGGAAAAATAGATAGTTTACAAAAATATAATATAGTTTTAAGAGAAAAGACCTTTGAAAAGAGCAGATTTGATTTTAAACTAAGTATAGAAGAGAATTTAGATGATGAATATTATTTAGAAGTAAAAGGTGTAACTTTAGAAGATAATAACCATGCTATGTTTCCTGATGCACCTACAGATAGAGGAGTACGTCATTTAAAAGAGCTTGTAGAAGCTAAAAAAAGAGGTTACGGAGCCGGTGTATTATTCTTAATTCAAATGGATGGAGTAAAGAGCTTTTCACCTAATGATGAAAGAGATCCAAAATTCGGAGAAGCATTGAGATATGCATATAATAATGGAGTAGACATACTTGCTTATAACTGCAATGTTACAAATGAAGGTATAGAAATTAATGAAAAAATAAAAATAATTTTAGATTAATTAATATTTATATTAACTTTTTACGAGTTTTTTGTATAATGTTATAAGGTAATATATATATGATGTTAAAGGGTTATAATAAACTTACGTAAGAATAAATACAGTAATAGAAAAATACTATTCGTTTTGAAATACAAGATAGATTAATTTTATGAAAAGTTTATGTCTTCAGTTATTTTAATATTGAGTTCTCATGAGAAGAAGAAAGAGAGTTAAAATTGAATAGGAGTGTATTTTATGGAAGTAAAGAAAAATAAACATGTTCCTGAAATAAAAGGGTTATTGCGTAGTCATGTTATAGAAGTACCATCATGTATAAGAGATTGTACAGGAATAAAAATTTTCGGAAAGAGAATTAAATCATTATTATTCACTACAGATGTTGCAATAATACGCAATACGAATGCAGATGCTATAATAGCGGTATATCCATTTACCCCACAACCATTAATTACACAAGCTTTAGTAATGGCAGCTGATGTACCTATATTTTGTGGAGTAGGTGGAGGAATAACTCAAGGAAAAAGAGTTGTAAATCTAGCATTAGATGCAGAATTCAAAGGTGCTATGGGAGTAGTGGTAAATCAGCCTACATCAAATGAAACAATTAAAAAAATAAGAAGCACAATAGATATTCCAGTAATTGTTACTGTTGTTTCAGAGTGTGAGGACTTTAAAGCCAGAATAGATGCAGGAGCAACTATTTTAAATGTGTCAGGTGGCAAGAATACACCAAAGATTGTTTCTAAGATAAAAGAACAATTTCCTGATTTTCCTGTAATAGCTACAGGGGGACCAACAGAAGAAAGCATAAGGGCGACAATTCAAGCCGGGGCTAATGCAATTACATATACCCCGCCAGCTAATGGGGAGATAATGAGCCAGCTTATGGATAAATATAGAGATATTTAATTTAATATGAGTTTTTTAATTAAAATGTGGCTTTTAACCTTTATTAGAGTAATCAACTGGTGATAGGTTAAAAGCCTTATTTTTTGGCTTTGAATTACATAAATATAAAAAAATATAAAAAATTAACAATTGATATAATAAATATGGTATTATTATTACAACAATTGAATATATTATAAGTATTGATACATTTGTTACCAGGGTAGAGGTGCTGTTATTAAGAGTAGATAATTGGAGCCATAGCAGGCGTTGATAATTATTGAAAGGAGTAATAGCCGAAGGAATAAACTATGCTAAGGTTTATTTCTGGGTATACATAGAATATATGTATAACTGTCACGAGAAGTGGAGAGCTACAAGGTTATTAGGAATATTATTTACCTAGTAAATAATAATTTAAGTGACCTTTTCTATTTATTTGTGAACTACCATCATAGAAAATCTATGGTGGATTTTATTTTTTGTATGGAATGCTTAAATAAATTTGAATGAAAACAGGAGTTGGGGTATTTATGAAATTATTTGGAACAATGGAAGTAAAAAATAATGAACTATATATAGGAGGAGTATCATCAACAAGATTAGTTGAGGAATATAAATCTCCTCTTTATGTAATGGATGAGAATATGTTAAGAGAAACTTGTAAAAATTATTATGATTCATTTAGATGTAAAGAGAATAATAACAGGGTAGCTTTTGCAGGAAAGGCATTTTTAACTTTAGAAATGTGCAGATTAGTAAAAGAAGAGGGGCTATATCTTGATGTTGTATCAGGTGGAGAATTATATACTGCCTATAAAGCGGATTTTCCGATGAAAAAGATATATTTCCATGGCAATAATAAAACTATTGATGAAATAAAGCTTGGTATAGAAAAAGGTGTAGGCAGATTTGTAGTAGATAATATAGAAGAAATGGATATGATAAATCAAATTGCAGGAGAAAACCATAAAAAGCAGGATATATATTTAAGATTGACTCCAGGAATTGAGGCACATACTCATGAATATATACAAACAGGCCAGATCGATTCAAAATTTGGTTTTGCACCTGTCGGAAATACTATTATGAATGCAGTTAAACATGCTTTAGAGTTAGAAAATATAAATTTAGTGGGCTTACACTGCCATATAGGCTCTCAAATATTTGAAATACAGCCTTTTGAAGATGCGGCAGAAGTTATGCTTGAATTTATCTATAAAATAAAAGAGGAAACAGGTCATTTAATTAATGAACTTGATTTAGGCGGCGGATTTGGAATATATTACACTGAAGAAGATAAGCCACGCGAAACAAAGGAATATTGCACTGCAATACTAAACAAAGTAGATGAAGTATGCGGCAGAATAAACATGCCAAAGCCAATACTTACTATAGAGCCAGGAAGATCAATTGTAGGAAATGCAGGAACTACTCTTTATACTATAGGAGCAATAAAGGAAATTGAAGGCGTAAGGACTTATGTTTCTGTAGATGGGGGAATGACTGATAATATAAGACCAGCTTTATATGAAGCAAAATATGAAATGGCTATTGCTAATAAAATGAATAGAGAAAGGGATAATTTAGTAACAGTAGCAGGCAAATGCTGCGAATCAGGAGATATTTTAGTTAAGGATATATATCTGCAGAATCCGGAAAGAGGAGATATCTTAGCTACCTTTACTACAGGAGCTTACGGTTTCTCCATGGCAAGCAGCTACAATAAAAATGTAAAACCAGCAGTAGTATTCGTCAAAAATGGTGAAGCAAAACTAGTTTCCAAAAGACAAACCTTCGAAGACTTACTAAGTTTAGAGTTATAATAATTTAGATAATGATGAATAATGAATTATGAGTGATGAATTAATGAAAGAATTCGATTCAGCAGGAATTCTAATGAATTAGTAAATAAAAATGGGGCTTTTGACTTTAGATAAAATATTAAAGTTAAGAGTCTCATTTAGTGTTATAAACATATGCTAGGATTTTAGAAGCTTATAGAGAGGCATGGACTATATTTTAATAAAGAGGTAGAGGGAATTGAGGAGGTAATAATGGATAATTACATAGTTGATACGCTAGGGCAGAACGATATTAATAAAATTTTAGATATATATAATTCTAATAAAATCTTTTTAGAAAATCATCTAGGAGTTACTACAGTTTCTAAAGATTTTATAGTTAAGGAAATTGAAGAAATGAAAAAGAGTGGCTTCAAATCCTTAGTTATTAAAAATAATTATGGTACTATAGTAGGAATATGTGATTTAAAGGTGGCTGATGAAGCATATTTATCTCTATTAATGCTTGATGCTAAAATAAAAGGCAATGGCTTAGGAAGTAGCATATATAATCAGTTAGAGAAAATACTTAAAGCTAACAATGTTAAGAGAATTAGAATAGATGTAGTTGACCAATACGAAGAAAACCCACTTATCTTTTGGGAAAAACAAGGATTTAAACCTTCTGAAAAAATACAATTAGAATGGAATGGCTATAAATCAAAAGCCGTCAAAATGTATAAAACTATTCAGTAATAGCATATAAAGTATCATATTTGAAATGGATAACGTAGAAAGCATTGTAGTAAGTTCTAGAATCTTATTGTTTGAATAAGGTTTATAGCGTTAAGAAAGTTTTGCTGTTTGAGCGAAGCGAGTTCAAAACTTTTAGCTATACACCTTAGGCAAGTAATAAATATTCTTGATGAAACTTCAGAGTTTTCGTAGTTACCTTTTTAATTTACCCATGAAAATACCCAGTTCTTGAATTTACGGAAACATAAGGGACTTCTTGTCCGTCAACAATCACGTAGGCTTGGTACAAACCGCCTCCTAAATCTTCAAGTCTTGAAACATTGTATCCATAGGAATCATATAAATTCTTTTCAAATAATTCCTGCCAATTATCTAAGATAGGTGCGTTAAGAGTAAGATAGGATGCAAATGCAGGTACATCGTTGGCAACTCCACCATTAGCTAAGTACTCATCGTATACTTTAGCTATATCTACTCTATTTAAAAAATCCTCACTCCATTTTAATTGTTCAGCAGAAGATTTATCGCTTTGGCCATAAAGAAGATAATTTTTAACTTCCTGAATCATATCTATATTTTTATCCACATCATTATCTGCAGGAACATCATTAGTAGTGGAAGGAGATACATCATTAGAATTATTAGAAGAAGTATTCTTATCATCAGATTTATTAGATGAACAGCCTGTTAAAACAATTGAAAAAAGCAATATTAAACATAGAAGTTTTTTCATTGAAAATATCATTCCTTTCATAAATTCAACATGAATATAATATCACTCAATGGATATATTAACAATAAATGTAAGAAAAATATCAGGAAATTTCATAAGTTATGTAAACAAATGAACGATATTAATTATAGATATATTTATGAAGTTTTCGTAAATAGATAATGATATGGTAAAATTGCAATATAATTGACATAATCATGTTGTATAATATAAGCAATACCATTAGAATATAGGGTAAAAGTATGTTATACTTTACTTTATGGAGTATTTAAAGGGAGGAGAAGGTAAGATAAATTACCATTAAAAAAATGAAAGATAATCAATTTGTAGTTGATAGAATTGAAGGAAGATCTGTTGTATTACAAAGCCGTAATGAGGAAATAATTATAATAGATATTTCTAATATCAATGAAGATCCTAAAGATGGAGATATATTAACTAAAATAGATAAAAATAAATATGTTATAGATAGAGAAGAAACAATAGAGAGAAAAAATAAAATCAAAGAGTTAATGAAAGGTATGTGGGTAGAATGAACGAAAAAAATGCGAAAACTGGTTTCTTTTATGATTGGGTAGTGCCAATAGTAATTGCGGTTTTCTTAGCATTTCTAATAAATAGATTTGTGTTATACAAAGTTAAAATTCCTTCAGAATCAATGGTTCCTACATTAAATGTAAATGATCAATTATTTGCTACAAGGGTATATAATCCTGAAAATCTAGAACGAGGTGATATCGTTATTTTTGCTTATGATCAAGAAGGCGAAGATATCAAAATGATAAAAAGGCTCATAGGACTTCCAGGTGATACAGTTGAGATAAAAAATGGGGTAGTTTCAGTTAATGGTGAGGTTCTTCAGGAAGATTACATTGGAGAGGCGGATACATATAATGGTACATATAATGTGCCAGAAGGAGAGTATTTCTTTTTAGGTGATAATAGGAAATGGTCAAAGGATTCAAGGTATTGGCCATACTCTTTCGTAAAAGCTAAAGACATTGAAGGAAAAGCACAATTAAAAGTTTACCCATTTAGCGATTTCGGGTGGGTTAAGTAGACAATACGATAAGGAGATGAAAAAGTATGGATATGAACAATGATAAGAACAAATTAACACCAAAAAAGAACAATAAAAAATACTTATTTATATATATTCTAGTAGCATTTATGTTTTTATATTCAGTAAACTATGCTAAAAATATGCTGACTACACAAGAAATTTCATATAATAAGTTTATGCAGTTAGTAGAAAACCATGAAGTAGATAAAGTTACTAGAGAAGGGGATTCATTAATAATAACTCCTAAAGAAACAAGTAAGCAAAATGGTAAAGTATTATATACTGGAGATGCTGGTGAAACAGATTTAGCACAATTCTTAAACAATAATGGTGTAGAATATTACCCAGGTGTAACACAACAGCAGTCAATAGTAATGGAAATGCTTATTTATTATATCGGACCTATTTTATTAACATTCTTAATGTTTAGATTTATCTTTAAGAAAATGGGTGGAAAAATGGGCGGTGGCCCAATGAGCATGGGTAAAGCCAATGCAAAGATGTATATTGAAACAGACGTAAAAGTAAGATTTGATGATGTTGCAGGACAAGACGAAGCAAAGGAAAGTTTAACAGAAATAATTGATTTCTTAAATGATCCTAAGAAGTACTCTGGTATAGGTGCTAAAATGCCTAAGGGTGCCTTATTAGTAGGTCCTCCAGGTACAGGTAAAACACTTTTAGCTAAAGCAGTTGCTGGTGAAGCAAAAGTACCATTCTTCTCAATGTCAGGTTCAAGCTTCATTGAAATGTTTGTTGGTATGGGTGCTGCTAAAGTAAGAGATTTATTTAAAGAAGCAGAAAAAAATGCACCATGTATTATCTTTATCGATGAAATAGATTCTATTGGTAAGAGCAGAGATAGCCAAATGCAGTCAAATGATGAAAGAGAACAAACTCTAAATCAGTTATTAACTGAAATGGATGGATTTGATGCTAATAAAGGAATAGTTATTTTAGGTGCTACAAATAGACCTGAAACATTAGATAAAGCATTATTAAGACCAGGAAGATTCGATAGAAGAGTTATTGTAGATAAACCAGATTACTTAGGAAGACGTGCTATACTTGATGTTCATAGTAAAGACGTTAAAATGGGTGATGATGTAAACCTAGATGCAATAGCAAAAGGAACTCCAGGTGCTGTTGGGGCAGATTTAGCTAACATGATTAATGAAGCAGCAATTAGAGCTGTTAAGAATGGTAGAGATGCTGTTAAACAGGAAGATTTAGAAGAAGCAATTGAAGTGGTAATTGCTGGTAAAGAAAAGAAAGATAGAATCCTTTCTAAGAAGGAAAGAGAAGGTGTTGCTTACCATGAGGTAGGGCATGCACTTGTTGCAGCATTACTAGATGGGACAGACCCTGTTCATAAAATTACCATCGTACCAAGAACAATGGGTAGTTTAGGATATACAATGCAGTTACCAGATGAAGATAAGTATTTAGTATCTAAAGAGGAAATG
>CAKVNP010000018.1 GCA_934777095.1 uncultured Clostridium sp.
ATGAGAAAGTACGAAACTATATTTATATTACACCCATCATTAGATGAAGAGGCTGTTAAAGCTAACATCGAAAAGTTTAAAGGTGTTATAGAAAATGGTGGAGGAACAATCGAAAACGTTGATTTCTGGGGTAAGAGAAAACTTGCTTATGAAATAGCTAAAGTTAACGATGGTTTCTATACTTTAATAAACTTCGAAGCTAACCCTGAATTACCAAAAGAGTTAGACAGAGTATTCAGAATTACTGATGGTGTTATAAGACATATCATTGTTAAACAAGAAAACTAATAAGGTTGGTGTATTAAATGAATAAGGTAATACTTATAGGCAGACTAACAAAAGATCCTGAGTTAAGATATACTCCAGGTAATGGAACTGCAGTTACAACCTTGAATTTAGCAGTTGATAATTATAACAGTAAGACTGGTGAAAAATCTGCTGATTTTATCCCTGTAGTAAT
This sequence comes from uncultured Clostridium sp., assembly GCA_934777095.1. Classification (GTDB taxonomy): domain Bacteria; phylum Bacillota; class Clostridia; order Clostridiales; family Clostridiaceae; genus Clostridium. The sequence continues at coordinate 461 of CAKVNP010000018.1, forward strand.
ATGGGGAAAGCAAGCTGAAAACACTGCTCAATACATGAGCAAAGGTAGCCAGATTGCTATAAGCGGTAGAATTACAACTAGATCATACGAAGCAAAAGATGGCACTAAGAGATATGTAACAGAAGTTGTTGCTGACACATTTAATGGTGTAAGCTTCTTATCAAAAGGTAATGGAGCAGGCAATAATGGAGGAACATTCAATGGTGGCGGTTCTGATTATTCACATTCAGCATCAAATGATCCATTTGGTGGAATGAATTTCGATGATGACATGACTCCAGTAGATGATGGAGATATGCCATTCTAGAAAAAAAGTCTAATTATTTTATAAGGAGGGAACATCATGAGAGATATGAAAAGATCTGGAAAAATGAGAAGATCTAAGAGAAAAGTATGTGCTTTCTGTGTAGATAAAGCTGAATCAATAGATTACAAAGATATCAACAAATTAAGAAAATTTGTTACAGAAAGAGGAAAGATACTTCCAAGAAGAATCTCTGGAACTTGCGCTAAGCACCAAAGAGAATTAACTTCTTCAATCAAGAGATCAAGAAACATAGCTTTATTACCATTCACAACTGAATAGTAATAAGTTAATGAAGCCCCTGGATTCAGGGGCTTTTATTTATTCAAAAAGCGTATTATGTTATTTTGACATATTTGTTGAAATAACATAATACGCTTTTTTGTAAAATACAATATATTTACATATTATGTAATTAAATTAGCTATTTAGTTGCATTAATTATGATTTATTATTAAAATAAAGATACAAGGGTATTTTACGTGGAGGGGAAGTTGGTGAAAAAAGAGGAGTTAAATATTATGGGAAATATAAAAGTCATTGAAGAATTAAAGGCTAATTTAATATGTATAATTGGCGAATTTTTTTCTCTTTTGACTAAAGGAAGCAATGTGGCTCAAAATGCAGTGCTAAAAAGTATCTCAGGAGCTATATTGATCTTGTATGTACTTGCTCAGAAATTAGGTTATACCTGTTCGGAAGTGGACGACGAAATGAGAAAATCATTAAAAGTCGGTATTACTGAAGAACATGAGTACGAAAAGGACGGGAAGAGTTTATCTAAACTGCAGAACCATCTTAAGCAAAGGTATTAGTATAAATTTAGGAGGCTTTTATGAAAGAAAAGCTAATAGAGTATAAAACGTTTTTAATTTCATCAATAATAATTTTATTAGGCGCTTTATCTTTTTATATGGAAAACTTTTTTATAGGAACAGTTCTATTATTCTTTTTATTAATATTTAATTATTATAAAGATGTATATAAAAATGATAATGAGGAAATAGTTCAAGATATAATTGCAAAGTTGAAGCTGAATATGAACGATAATATATCTAATATGTCTTATCCAATAGCTTTAATAAATAAAAGCGGAGATATTATCTGGGGAAATAAAAAATTAAAGCTTGAACTTATTGATGAAGAGCTTAAAGGTCAAAATATACTTGCTGTAGCTAGAAATCTTGATATGGAAAAGCTTTTAAAGTGTGATAAGGATTTAAGTCAGAGATTAAAGATAAAAGATTGTTTTTATAGTATTTATGCAAATAAAATAAACGATGAAAAGATTAATGATGAAGATATATATATGGTTTATTTTATAGAAGTAAGCAATTTAAGAGATCTTTACTCTACTAAAGAAAGCATAATGCTGATTGAGGTAGATAATTTATCAGAGGTGCTAGAAAGAACTGATGATATTAATAGACCTATGCTGATTGCTGAAATAGAAAAGACGATAAATGCTTATGCACAAAAACTTAAAGCTATGATAGTAAAATATGAAAGCAACAAGTATGTGTTATCTGTGCAGGATAAGTATATTAATGATGAAATTAATAATAAATTTGAAATATTAGAAGTCATATCTAGTATAGACATAGGAAATAAATTAGAAGTAACTCTTAGTATAGGTATAGGAAGAGGTGGAGTATCTCCACAAGAAAATTTCCACTATGCAGTTACAGCTAAAGAGCTGGCTTTAGGCAGAGGCGGAGATCAAGTTGCTGTAAAGAGTAATGAAAAAATTAAATTCTTTGGTGGAAACTCAAGAGAAGTGGAAAAGAGAACTAGAGTAAGAGCTAGAGTAATTTCACAGGCCATAAAAGAATTAATTTTTGATAGCAGCAATATTTTTATTATAGGTCATAAGAATCCTGATATGGATTGCTTAGGTGCATCTGTTGGAATGTGGGCTACTATAAAACAATTAGGTAAGAACTGCAATATTATTTTAGAAAATGATACTAATGCCATTGATTTTTATTTATCAAAATTAAAAAGCAGCAGTAAATATGATAATATGTTTATTAATGGTGAAGAGGCAGAAAAATTAATAAATGAAAAATCGTTATTAATAATTGTAGATGTTCATAATAAAGGATATGTCCAAAATTATGAGCTAGTTGAAAAGATAGGTAGGAAGATAATAATTGACCACCATAGAAGAAGTCCAGATATTATTGAGGGTGCAATATTAAATTATATTGAAGTATATGCATCTTCAACATCAGAAATGGTAACTGAAATAATTCAATATATGCTTAAGAAGCCTGTTATTTCAAATCTTGAAGCAGAAGGGCTTTTAGCTGGAATTGTGATGGATACTAAGGGATTCCAGTTTAAATCTGGAGTAAGAACATTTGATGCAGCTTCATTTTTAAGATCACTGGGAGCTGATACAATAGCTGTGAAAAAGATGTTTGCTGATAGCTTAACTGATTATCTAGCTATAGCAGAAACTATTAAAAATGCACAGGTAAAAAATAAATTAGCAATAGCTGTATGCCCGTCCAGTATATCATCAAGCGTTATTGTAGCACGTGCTGCCGATGAGCTTCTTAATATATCAGAAATCGATGTATGTTTCGTTTTATGTGAAGCCAATAATCATATTATAATTAGTGGACGTTCAGTAGGAGATATAAATGTACAGGTGATTTTAGAGGAAATTGGTGGCGGAGGCCATATGAATATGGCTGGTGCAAAGTTGGAAGTGTCTATGGATGAAGCATTAGAAAAATTAAATGAATCAATAAAAAAACATCTAAATTGTTAGGATGACTAATAATAATTAATTAAGATAAAATATATTTTTAAAGGATAGGTACAGAATATGAAAGTAATTTTATTACAAGACGTAAAAAAGCTAGGTAAAAAGGGAGATGTAATTGAAGCATCTGACGGATATGCAAGAAACTTTTTATTTCCTAGGAAATTAGCTCAAGAAGCTACTGCAAATGAATTACATGTATTAAACGCAAAAAAAGAAAAAGCAAGAAAAGAAAAATTAGCTGAATTAGAAGCAGCACAAAAGCTAGCAGCAGAATTAAAAGGTAAGGAAGTTACTATAAATGCTAAAGCTGGTGATGGTGGAAGATTATTTGGAGCTATAACTAATAAGGATGTAGCAGAAGCTATAAACAATAAATATAATCTTTCAGTAGATAAAAAGAAAGTTGTGATAGATACTATTAAAGTTGCTGGTGGATATGACGTAGAAGTTAAATTATATCCAGAAGTTTCAACTAAGATGAAGGTGATTATTGTTCCACAACAATAAGGAGGACTAATATTGAACTCAATTAATGAAAAAATGGATTTTAGCAATATATTAGAAAGCGATTTACCAATAGAAGCTAAGGTAAATGTTTTATATGATATATTAAAGAATGTTTTAGATGAAGGTGCTATTAGAGCAAGAACAATTAGATTTAAGCTTCAGAAATATGTAAATTCTACAGAGGTAAATGAAAGAATTTATGCTTTAAATGTAATTGCATCTGATGGAAATGGTGCTAAAGTAGTACCAAATGATGAAAATGCAATGGAAGTTTTAGAAGATGTTATCTATTGGATTTCTGAATCAATAGCAAAGAAATACGTACAAAATAAAATAGAAAATGAAGTTGAAAGAGCTTTAGCTGAAAGACAAGATAAATTTATGGATGAATTAAAGTTATCTATCATGAGAAAGCAAAAAGGCACTGAAAATACAAAGACTAATTTAAAGTTAGAAAGATTAGAAAAGTTAGATTCTAAAAAAATAAATAAGAATGTAATGACTCTTTTAAGACCAGAAAACTTTGAAGAAATAGTAGGGCAGGAAAGAGCTGTTAAGTCATTAATTTCAAAAATGGCTTCACCATATCCACAACATATTATTCTTTATGGTCCACCAGGAGTTGGTAAGACATCAGCAGCTAGACTAGCATTAGAAGAAGCTAAAAAGCTTCAGTTTACACCTTTTGATGGAGATTCAAAGTTCGTTGAAGTTGATGGTACAACTTTAAGATGGGACCCAAGAGAAATAACAAATCCTTTATTAGGTTCAGTTCATGATCCAATATATCAAGGAAGTAAAAAGGATTTAGCCGAAGTTGGTGTTCCAGAGCCTAAGACTGGCTTAGTTACTGAAGCTCATGGTGGTGTACTATTTATCGATGAAATTGGTGAATTAGATGAAATTCTTCAAAATAAACTGTTAAAAGTATTAGAAGATAAAAGAGTAGAATTCTCATCATCTTATTATGATCCAGATGATGAAAACATACCAAAGTACATTAAGTATTTATTTGATAATGGAGCACCTGCAGATTTCGTATTAATAGGTGCAACTACAAAAGATCCAAGTCAAATAAATCCTGCATTAAGATCAAGATGTACAGAAGTATATTTTGAGCCTTTATCATCAGTAGATATAGAAGGAATTATCAAAAATGCAGCAAAGAAGTTAGAAGTTGAATTAGAAGACGGAGTTGCAGAACTAATCAGCCAATATACTATTGAAGGAAGAAAAGCTGTAAATATTCTTTCAGATGCATACGGATATTCTTTATATAATGCAAATGGAGAAAAATCTGATAAGATATTATTAAAAGATGTTGAAGAAGTTATTTCTATCGGTAGATATACTCCATTCGAAAGAATTAAGAACCTTGAAGAAGGTGAAATAGGCTATGTTCATGGACTAGGAGTAAGCGGCTTTATCGGCTCAACTATTGAGATAGAAGCAGCAGTATTCCCAGCTAAAAAGAAGGGTGCAGGAACAATTAAGTTTAATGATACTGCCGGTTCAATGGCTAAGGACTCAGTATTTAATGCTGCATCTGTAATCAGAAAGATTACAGATAAAGATATTAAAGATTATGATGTTCATGTAAATGTCATTGGCGGAGGACAAATAGATGGTCCATCAGCTGGTGCAGCTATTACAGTATGTATAATTAGTGCACTAACAAATAGACCTATCCGTCAAGATGTTGCTATTACTGGAGAAATATCTTTAAGAGGAAAAATTAAGCCTGTAGGTGGAATCTTTGAAAAGATTTATGGAGCAAGAAGAAAAGGTATCAACCTAGTTTTAGTTCCAGAAGATAATAAAAAAGAAATCCCATTAGGATTAAATGATATAGAAGTAAGAACTATTAGTAATATAGAAGATGTTATGGAATTAGTTTTTACTAAATAATATGAAGCGAGGGACTTTTCCTTCGCTTTTTTATTTAAATAAAGAGCGAAGGAAATGATGAATGATGAATTACGAATGATGAATTAATGTTGAAACTCCTACGGAGTTTCTAAAATTATATTTTTAGAAAAATCCCCTTAGGGATTTTATCCTAAATTCATCATTCATCAATCATAATTCATAATTAGAAGTAAATAAGTAATTTGTTAGATATTAAAATATAAATAAATATTTATTAATTATAGTAAATAAATTATAATAGTATTACTATCTAATTTGGAGGGAGGGCAAAATATGGATGCACCTATGATGAGAAGTTTGCCACAAAGTATTGAAGCAGAGCAATCTGTTATTGGGGCTATGATTATAGATAAAAGTGCCATTGCTCAAGTTTTTGAAAAACTTCAAGAAGAGGATTTTTACAGAGATGGCCATAAGATAATATATAAAGCTATCAAAGATATGTTTGCAAAAGATATGGCTGTTGACTTAGTTACTTTATTGGAACATTTAAAAACAACTGACATGTTAGAAAAAGCAGGCGGAGTTACATATATATCAGAGCTTAGTGCGTCAGTACCAACTACAGCTAATTTAAGCGCATATATAAAAATAGTTGAAGAAAAATCAACTTTAAGAAAGTTAATAAAAGCATCTACTGCTATAATTGAAGAAAGTTATAATAGTGGCGGCGAAATAGAAAAGGTAATTGATATAGCCCAAAAGAAAATTTTTGATATTGCAGAGAAAAAGGATTCCAAGGAATATGAGCCATTATCAGACGTATTAGAGAGAGGATTTTTAGAAATAGAAAGACTATTCAATAATAGAGGTGAAATAACTGGTGTTGGTTCAGGAATAAGGGATTTAGATGCAAAGACATCTGGCTTCCAGAAAGGTGATATGGTTCTTATTGCAGCTAGACCATCTATGGGAAAAACAACATTCTCACTTAATATTGCAGAAAATGTAGCTATTAAAGAAGGTAAAAGCGTTGTTATATTCTCACTGGAAATGTCTAAGGAACAGCTAGCATATAAGCTATTATGTTCTCAGGCAAATGTTGATATGTTAAAACTAAGAACTGGTAACCTAGATGATGATGACTGGGAGAGAATAGCAAGAGCTACAGGTCCTTTATCTAAAGCTAAAATATATATTGATGATACTGCTGGTATAAGCGTAATGGATATGAGATCTAAGTGTAGAAAGATCAAAATGGAACATGGAATTGATATGATTCTTATAGACTACCTTCAATTAATGTCAGGTAGTGCAGGAAGCGATAATAGACAACAAGAGGTATCGGAAATTTCAAGATCTATTAAAGCACTTGCTAAGGAAATGGAATGTCCAGTAATAGCCTTATCACAGTTATCTCGTGCACCTGAGCAAAGAGCTGACCATAGACCTATGCTTTCGGATTTAAGAGAATCTGGGTCTATTGAGCAGGATGCCGACGTTGTTATGTTCTTATATAGAGATGAGTACTATAACAAAGAAACAGAAGAAAAAAATGTAGGTGAATGCATTATAGCTAAGCAGAGAAACGGCCCAGTTGGGACTGTAAAAATGGCTTGGATTGGTTCACAATCTAAGTTTGCTAATTTAGATTTAGTACACAATGAATAAAAAACTGCCTGACGGCAGTTTTTTTTATGAATTAAACTAACTTCTTGCTGCGCCAGAATTTCTTGCAGCTTCTTTTACAGCTTCAGCAACTCTTTTTTGTACATCCAAATTAAATGCTTTAGGAATAATATAATTTTCATTTAATTCTTCAGGAAGAACTGAATTAGCAATTGCATAGGCAGCCGCAATTTTCATTTCTTCATTAATTTCTTTAGCTCTTACATCTAAAGCACCACGGAATATTCCAGGGAAGGCTAAAACATTATTGATTTGGTTAGGGAAGTCTGAACGGCCAGTTCCAATTACTTTAGCGCCAGCTTCTTTAGCATCATCAGGGAATATTTCAGGTGTAGGATTAGCCATGGCAAAGATAATGGCATCAGCATTCATTGATTTAACCATTTCTTTAGAAACAATATTAGGTGCAGATACACCGATAAATACATCAGCATTTTTAATTACATCTTTTAATAAACCATCTTCATTGTTTGGATTTGTAAGGTTAGCTAATTCCTCAAAATATTTATTATCAAAGCTCATATTTCTATTTAACGCACCAGCTCTGTCACAAACTATTATATTTTTTGCGCCAAAAGATAATAATAATTTTGTAATGGCTGTTCCTGCTGAGCCAGCTCCATTTACAACAATTTTGATTTTATCTATTTCCTTATTTACAACCTTTAAGGCATTTATAATTCCTGAAAGTACAATTATTGCAGTACCATGCTGATCATCATGGAATACAGGAATATCTAAAGCTTCTTTAAGTCTTTTTTCAATTTCGAAGCATCTTGGAGCAGATATATCTTCAAGGTTTATGCCTCCTAGAGAAGGGGAAATAGTAACTACAGTTTTAATTATTTCATCTACATCTTTTGTATTTAGAACTAATGGAAAAGCATCAACATCAGCAAAAGATTTAAAAAGTATAGCCTTTCCTTCCATTACAGGCAATGAAGCTAAAGGTCCTATATCACCTAGCCCTAATACAGCTGTTCCATCTGAAATTACAGCTACAGTATTTCTTTTGGCAGTATATAGATATGCTTTTGAAGGGTCCTTATGTATCTCCCTACAAGGTTCAGCTACCCCAGGTGTATATGCAAGTGACAAGTCTTTTTCATTTTCTATTTTCACTTTAGAATGGATTTCATATTTTCCCTTTAGTTTTTCGTGAAATTCTAATGATTCTTCATAAATATTCATCATAACGCTCCTTTTAAATAATATATATATTATTATACGAATTATTTTAAAATAAATCAAAAAAATATTCGCGATAATGTTGAAATCTTATGCGCATTTTGTTAGTATTTAAAGGTGGTTAATATTTAATTATATCCAATAAAGATAATACTGTCTTAAAGGAGGCAATAAAAATGTCAGCATTTATAGTACTAGGAGCCCAATGGGGAGATGAAGGAAAAGGGAAAATGACTGATTACTTAGCAGAAGAAGCTCAAGTAATTGTTAGATATCAAGGGGGAAATAATGCAGGACATACTGTTGAAGTTGATGATAAACAGTATAAGCTACATTTAATACCTTCAGGAATATTACATGATGAAAAATTAAATGTAATAGGAAATGGAGTAGTTATAGATCCAACTGCATTATTTAGTGAAATTGAATATTTAAATGGCTTAGGAGTAAAAGTCACTCCGGACAAACTAGTAATTAGTGATAGAGCTCACGTAATAATGCCTTATCATAAGATATTAGATAGATTAAAAGAAAAAGCAAGAGGAAAAGATGATATTGGTACTACTGGTAAAGGTATAGGACCATGTTATACTGACAAATTTGAAAGATGCGGTATAAGAGTTTGTGATCTTATTGATGAAAAAGTATTAGAAGAAAAACTAAGAGCTAATATTGAAATGAAGAATAAATATATTACAAGAGTATTTGATGGAGAACCTTTAGATTTTACAGCTATATTTAAAGAATATCGTGAATATGGAAGAAAGATGGCTCCATTTGTTAAAGATACATCTGTAATAGTATATGATGATATAAAAAATAATAAGAATGTTTTATTTGAAGGCGCTCAAGGAATGCTTTTAGATATAGATTATGGAACTTATCCATATGTAACATCTTCTAATACAACTGCAGGTGGAACAGCTAATGGTGTAGGTATTGGACCAAACATGATTACTGATGTAGTTGGTATAGCTAAAGCTTACACAACAAGAGTTGGTAAAGGACCATTCCCAACAGAATTAGAAGATGAAACAGGTGAGTGGATTAGAGAAAAAGGCCATGAATATGGAGTTACTACAGGAAGATCTAGAAGATGCGGATGGCTTGATTTAGTTATAGTTAACACTAGTGTAAGGGTAAGTGGGTTAACTTCTCTTGTTGTGACTAAAATTGATACATTAGCAGGATTAGATAAAGTAAAAATGTGTGTAGGATACAAATGTGGAGATGAAATTATTAACCACTTCCCAGCAAGCTTAGAACAGCTTGCAAAATGTGAGCCTATATATGAAGAATTCGATGGATGGGATGAATCAGTAGCAGAAGCAACATGTTATGAAGAGCTTCATGTAAATGCTAGAAAGTACCTAGAAAGAATTGAAGAGCTTACAAATACTAAAATTTCAATAGTATCAGTAGGTCCAAAGAGAAATCAAACTATTAGAGTAAAATAAATATATATTTAGTATAAAAAATCATCTTATAGAGAAACTAACATTAATAGTAAGTTTTGATATGAGGTGATTTTTATGTTTGACAAAAATAGTAGTGTAGGTCAGATTATGGCCCAAAATCCTGCAGCAGTTGATGTATTGACTAAGTATGGAATACCTTGCTATGGACATACAGAAAATCAACTATCCAGCCTAGAGGATGTTTCCATTAGATATGGTGTAGATATGGAGAGCATGATAAAGCAGATTAATAGTTTTAATAATAATACTGGCTTATTTTAAGGTTGCAATAGCAGCGGGGAATATATAAAATAGAATTAAATGGTATTATTAGGAGGGATAAAGATGATTACAAAGGATATGACAATAGGCGAAGTAGTAAGAACATCTCCTGAAAAAATTGAAGTATTAGCTGCCTTTGGAATGGGCTGCGTAGGATGTCCATCTGCACAAGCAGAAACTATCGAAGATGCTGCAGCAGTACATGGAATTAATTTAGATGAATTATTAGAAAAATTAAATAGTTAAAATATATATAAAATAGACACAGTATATAAATCTGTGTCTATTTTATATATATCCAGTTTGTTTGAAAGGAAGAAACCTATGGGATTATTATATGAAAAAGAATATGAAGTCCATTATTATGAAGTGGATGCTAATTTAAAATGCAACTTATTATCTATCATGAATTATTTTTCTGACATATCAAATAAACAGTCAGAAGCTTTAGGTGTAGGAATTGACTATTTAAACTCCAATAACCTTACCTGGGTATTTTATAAATATGATATACAGGTTAAGAGATATCCTAAGTATGAAGAAAAAATTAAGGTAACCACAAGAGGAAAAGACTTTAAAAAGTTCTATGCATCTAGGGAATTTAAGATTTTCGATCAAGATGATAATGAAATAGTAAGTGGAGAAGGAATATTTTTATTAATTGATACAGTAAAGAGAAGAGCAGTAAGAATTCCAGATGAACAATATATTGCATATGATGTAGATAAAGAAAAAGATAATAATATAGTAATTAAGAAAATTGATAAATTAACAGAGGAACATGGATATAACAACTATAAGGTAAGATATAGTGATATAGATTCAAATAAGCACGTTAATAATGTTAAATATGTTGATTGGGCAATAGATTCTATTGGAGAGGAAATAATAACAAAATACTCTTTAGATTCAATTGAAATTATGTTTGAAAGAGAATGCTATTATGGAGACACTATAAAAGCAAGCTATGAAATTAAAGAAAAGAATGAGCAGGAAGCTGTAATTCTTCATAAAATTGAAGATGAAGATGGAAAAGAACTTACTCTATTAAAAACAAGCTGGCAGGCAAAATAGAATGATGAATGATGAATTGATGAAAGAATTCCTCGTTTAGAGGAATTCTGAATAAATGCACTAAAATGCTATAGGCATTTAATAAAAAATATAATTTAAAGAAACTCGGGAGGAGTTTCAACCTCAATTCATCACTCTTAATTCATCATTCATCATTTTATACTATTATTATAGATTGATCTTGCAGCTGAGTAGCCTGAGCTCCAAGCCCATTGTAGGTTAAATCCTCCACAGTCGCCATGGACATCAATAACTTCACCCGCAAAATAAAGTCCTTGTACAATAAGTGATTCTAGTGTTTCAGCATTAATTTCCTTAGTATTTACCCCGCCTATAGTAACTTGCGCTTGATTAAAGTCGTTAGTTCCTATGCAAGTAAAAGTCCAATTTTTTAAGGTATTAATAAGCTGTTTTTTTTCTTTCCAGCTTAATTCATAGCATGGCATATGTATGTTAGATATTCCACATTCTTTTAGAAGTACAGGAATAAGTTTTTTATTGATAACTCCAATTAATGAATTTATAACTGGTCTATTACATAGAATAGCAAAATGACATTCTATAAAATCTTCTAATTCTGCTAAAGAATATTTAGGCATTAAATCAACTGATATTTCTACTTTTTTATTTTTGCTTACAGCTTGTGAAGCTAATGCAGAAATTTGTAGTATAGGTGGGCCTGATATTCCATAATCGGTAAATAGTATTTCACCAAATTCTTTTTTTACTTCAGTTCCATCTACTGCTAAGGAAGCATAGCCGTCAAATTTAATACCAGCTAAAGCCTTTAAATGATTATAATCTAATTTTAGCTGAACAATTCCAGGTACCTGTGGAATAATTGAATGCCCTAAGCTTTTTGCTAAAGAATAGCCAGTTCCATCAGAACCTGTTTTAGGAGCACTTTTTCCTCCACATGTTAATAGAAGTTTATTACATGTGAATAACTTCATTTCTTCATTGGCTGTGGATAACTTAAATTTTTTATCCTTGTGGATAGTTTTTACTTTGCAGTTTGTGTATAAAGGAATCTCTCTATCTTCGATAGCCATTTTTAATATATCAACTACAGAAGAGGCTTGTAGAGATTGAGGATACATTTTTCCATTTTGAAGTTCCACAGTAGGAAGTCCTAATGAAAGAAAGAAATCTAAAGTATCTTTTACAGTAAAGTTATCTAAAGTATGATAAAAGAAATTATCGTTGGAACTATGGTAATTGATAAAAGGTGCTTTTATAGTATTATTTGATATATTACATCTACCATTACCAGTAGTAAGTATCTTTTTACCTATTCTATCTGTACCTTCCACAATTGCAACATCAATTCCAAAATCTTTTGCAGCAATAGCTGCTGTAAGTCCAGAAGCTCCACCACCTACAATTATTAAATCATGATGAATCAAAATAAACACTCCTTTTAGTAAAGACTTAAAAATTTAGTTCAATATATAGTTTATATAATTTTATCATAGTAATATAACTAAATAAACTATGGAATACTAAGGTAGAGGTGAGAGATGTGATAGCCAAAATTACTAATGAGAAATTAGAGGACTATGGAAAAGAATATAAAGTAAGAAGAATGAATTATGATCAAGTTGTAGTTAATTATCCTAATAGAGAAGGGATGAAGGTATTTGTAAAGGAGGATTTAGAATATATTACTGAAGGAGAAGTAGATGAGTTTTTAATAAAATATGAGGATTTTCTAAAAATTAAATTAAATAGAGGTATATCTGTAGCTTTATATAAAGCTCTACAGGAAACAATAGAAACAGAATTAGAATTAAAGTTTATCAGCCTAAATATGTTAAGAGATAAATATGTAGTTAATAAAAGAGGCATTTGGGATAAAGAAATTCTTTGTGTAATTAATGATGCAATTCCTATAAAGATAAGTGCATCAGGGCAAAATTTTAAAAAAGTAGGTTTTAATATT
>CAKVNP010000019.1 GCA_934777095.1 uncultured Clostridium sp.
AGTATATCAATACATACGGAAAATATTTTTCCAATCATAAAGAAATGGTTATATTCAGACAAAGATATATTTATAAGGGAGCTTATAAGTAATGGTTGTGATGCTGTTCATAAGTTCCAAAGATTAGTTTCCTTAGGAGAAGCTGAAAAAACTGACGATGAAAAATACGAAATTAAAGTATCTGTAAATAAAGAAAATAAGACTTTGAAGTTCCAAGATAATGGTATCGGAATGACTGCTGAAGAAGTAAAGAAGTATATTACACAAGTAGCTTTTTCAGGAGCTGAAGATTTTATTAAGAAATATAAAGAATCAACTGAAGAGGGAAATAGCATAATAGGTCATTTTGGCCTTGGATTCTATTCTGCATTTATGGTTGCCGATATGGTACAAATTGATACACTATCATTTGTTAATGGTGCAGAACCAGTAAGATGGGTTTGTGAAGGGGGTACTGATTATGTATTATCAGATTCTACTACCCAAAAAACTCGTGGTACAACCATAACTTTATATTTAAATGAAGAAAGCAGTGAATTCTTAGAAGATTACACTGTAAGAAGCGTAATTGAAAAATATTGTTCATTTATGCCTGTAGAAATTTATCTAGAAAATGAAAATGTTAAAGAAGAGCATAAGGATGAAAAGGGAGAAATAATTCCTCCTAAACCTTTAAATGATATTAATCCTTTATGGACTAAGATGCCAAAGGATTGTACTGATGAGGAATATAAGGAATTTTATAAGAAAGAATTCAGAGATTTTAATGATCCACTATTCTGGATTCACCTTAATGTAGATTATCCATTTAACTTAAAAGGAATTTTATATTTCCCTAAATTAAAGCATGAATTTGAAGCAACAGAAGGACAAGTAAAGCTATATAATAATCAGGTTTATGTAGCAGATAACATTAAGGAAGTAGTACCAGAATTCCTATTACTTCTTAAAGGCGTAATAGATTGTCCAGATCTTCCACTAAATGTTTCAAGAAGCTTCCTACAAAAAGATAAGAACGTAATGAAGATTTCTAAACATATTGTTAAAAAGGTTGCTGATAAACTAATTAGCGTATTTAACAATGAAAGAGATAATTATAATACATTCTGGAAGGATATCCAGATATTTATTAAGTATGGCTGCTTAAGAGATGAAAGCTTCTATGATAAGATCAAAGATGTAATAATCTTTAAAACAATTAATAATAAGTATGTTACTTTAAAAGATTACTTAGAAGAAAATAAAGAAAAACATGAAAATAAAGTTTTCTATGTTAATAATGAAAGTGAGCAGGCACAATACGTTAAGATGTTTAGGGATAATAACTTAGATGCTTTAGTATTAAACTGCAGCATAGATAATCATTTCATCAGCTTCCTAGAAAGCAAGAATCCAGAAGTTAAGTTTGCAAGAATTGATGCAGATATAGCAGATACCTTAAAGGGAAATGATGAATTATCAGCGGAGGATAAAGAAAAGATAGTTAATTTATTTAAGGAAAACATAGATAATAAAGAACTTAAAGTATCAGCAGAACCTCTTTTAGATAATGATGCATCAGCAGTAATTACTATATCTGAAGAATCAAGAAGAATGATTGAAATGAGCAAAATGTATGGCGATTTAGGAATGGCTGATATGTTTAAAGAAGAAAAAACATTAGTGGTAAATAGTAATAATGAAATAGTTAAAAAACTAGCTTCCATGGAGCAGAACGAAGATACAAAGAATATCTGCAACTATATTTACGATTTAGCTAAAATAGCTAATGGCGGACTTTCTTCCGAAGAAATGAACCAATTCATTAAGAGAAGCTCAGCAATCTTAAAAATGACACTTTAATTTAATGATGAATTATGTAGAGAATTTCTCTAGATGAGAAATTCTGAAAAAATAATATAATTTTTGATTAAAACTTGCTTAGATAAGATTCTAAGCAAGTTTTTATATAAGTTAAGAAAAGAAGATAAAAATATAAAGGTTTATATAAATTATTCCTTAAAAATAACGATAAGTAAATGAGTAACTGTTGAGGAGGAACAATGAGATGAAAAGAGTGGAAAAAATAAAAACTTTAAAAAAGTTTTTAGTATTAAAAAACTTTTAATACTAAGCCTTTCTACTGTAGGGATAATATTAACTGTTATTATGAGTTATATTTTATTAAAACAAGCAGCAGGACTCATGGTATAAAATGGTAAGGTGATTATAAGTGAAGTAAATGAAGAAATATCCTTATTAATACAAAGAGAAGTTGAATTAAGTGAAAGATATGGATTTGAAGTAAATGTCAATGAACTTAGTGATATGATCAATGAAATGGATATATTAGAAAGTGGAAAAGTTACAGTTATAAATAAAGAAGGTAAGATTGTAATATCTGCTGATAAATCTTTAATGGAGCAAGAATATTCTATTATAGAAGCAGCAAAATCATATACAGAATTACAGCCATTAGCTGAAATTCAGAAAAATATGTTAAATGGTAACTCGGGTGTTGAAGAATTAGAACTTAAAGGTGAAAGAGTTGTAGTAGCATATATGCCAATAGAAGGAACTGAGTTATTTTCACAAGTAGTAATACCAAGAGATCAATTATTTTCTAATAGAAAAATATTAGAAACTTCATTTTTTATAATTATGATTATGACAATTATTGTATATTTTATAGTTGCAATGATAATTGGAACAGTATTAGGAAAAATAACTACATATTCATCTGATAATTTAGCAATACTTGCAACAGGTGATTTTAGCAATCCAATAGAAGAAAAACGCTTAAATAACAAGAGCGAATTTGGATTAATGTGTAGAAGTTTAGAGAACTTAAGAAATTCATTAATTGCAACAATTTCTGGTATTAGAGATAGAGGGGAATCTATAGATAATAAAGCTGAAGAGCTATCTAGTTTAGCAGAGGAATTTGCAAGTGTAACCGTGAATATAGCAGAAGCTATTAATAGAGTAGCTGAAGGTAATAGTGAACAAGCTATAAAGATAAATGAAATAACGACTATAGCAGAGCAAAGTAAAAATAGTTCAGAAGATATATTTAATATTATAAATAAATCTACCAAGAGCACTAATGAAATTGTAAATAAAACAGGTGAAATGAACTTGGAATTAAATAAACAAAAAGAGCAAATTGAAAATGTATTGCATGTATTTGAAGAAATTAGCCAAGCTGTAAGTAAAGTTATTCCAAACTTAAATGAAACTTATGCAGAAATTGAAGAGTTAAATGAAAAGAAGAATAATATGATTAATAATATAGAAGAAGTATCATCTATTTCTCAAGAAGTAGCAGCTTCAGCAGAAGAAATTGCAAGTTCTAGCCAAGAATTAAGTAGAGCAGGAAGAGAAGTTGCAGATTCATCACAAGCATTAGCTGAAGATACAATGGACATAAGAAATGAAATAGGAAAATTCAAATTACAATAATCAAATAGAAAATAATAATGAATGAAATTAAAAAAAGTTTAAACTATAGTAGTCTATAGAAATAGGATGTAGATAAAATTGTTTTTTAGAAATTTATCTGCATCTTTTTTTATGTAGTTATGAAATGGGTAAGATAAATACTACTCTATTTGATATAATAGATATGTTGAAGAATTGTATTGCAGAACTGTCATATGGGAATCATATAACTCTAAACTGAATTAATTATGAAGAGTGATGAATAAAAGCGAATTTTTAATTAGCTTGTATAAATAGAAGCGAAGATATGTAAAATAATAATGCCTATATAAGTTAAGGGATATATTGTATAACCAGCATAAAAAAGTCTAAGTAATTTATATATATTCATTTAGAAGTAAAATTTCATAAAATAATAGTATAAAAATGCAAAAATAATTCACTTTATTCTGCTAAAGTAGAAAAATGTTATGGAATGTTTATTAAAAATTTGATATTATATAAAATGAAATTTTGTTACAACTCACGATGAAACAAAAAATATACATAAAAGGAGAAAAAACATGGGAAAAAGTAATAAACAAATGAGTAAAATGACTTTAGTAGCATTAATACTTATGATTTTTACATCTGTATTTGGATTTAACAACATACCAAGAGCCTTTTACCTAATGGGTTATTCGGCAATTCCTTGGTATCTATTTGGTGCTTTAGCATTTTTCATTCCTTATGCATTTATGATGGCTGAATATGGTGCAGCATTTAAGGAAGAAAAAGGTATATATGCATGGATGGAAAAAGCAGTAGGTGCTAGATTTGCTTTCGTTGGTACATTCATGTGGTTTGCATCATACATAGTATGGATGGTAAGCGTATCATCTTCTATCTGGGTACCATTATCAAACTTAATATTTGGGTCGGATAAAACTTCAACTTGGGGAGTATTTGGTTTAAGTGCTCCAAAGGTATTAGCAATTCTAGGTGTAATCTTAATGATTGTAATTACATATCTTTCATCTAAAGGGATGGAAAGTATTTCAAAGATCGCTTCAATTGGAGGATTCTTTGTTACTAGTGCTAATGTTATATTAATAGTTGGTGCATTAATTGTGTTTGGAGGTAATGGATTTAAAGCAGCAGAACCATTAAAATTATCTGCATTTATTCATTCACCAAATCCATCTTATACATCAATTTTAGCAATATTCTCATTCCTGGTTTATGCAATCTTTGCATATGGTGGATTAGAAGCAGTTGGTGGATTAGTTGACCAGACTGAAGATGCTGAAAAGAACTTCCCTACTGGAATCAAAATTTCTGCAATAATAATTGCTGTAGGATATTCTATCGGAATATTAATGATTGGATTATTTACTAACTGGCAGGATATATTAAGCTCACCAGAAGTAAGCAGAGCTAACGTTTCTTATGTGGTAATTAAGAATTTAGGTGTTCAATTAGGAAATGTATTTGGTCTTTCTGCAAATGGAGCAGCAATTTTAGGTACATGGTTTGCTAGATATATCGGACTTGCAATGTTCCTTGCTTTAATAGGTGCATTCTTTACTTTAATCTACTCACCATTAAAACAATTAATTGAAGGTACACCAAAAGAAATATGGCCAGAAAGCTGGACTAAGGTTAATAAGAATAATATGCCAGTAAAAGCTATGTGGGTTCAAGCGATGATCGTAATTGCAATTATTGTAATAGCATCATTTGGTGGAGGAACTGCAGCAGCGTTCTTAGATTTATTAATTCTTATGAGTAACGTAGCAATGACTATACCTACAATTTTCTTAGCTATTGCATTTATAGCATTTAAGAAAAATGATGATATTAAGAAGCCTTTTGTTATCTTTAAGAAGAAGAGCTTTGCTACATTCTGTGCAATAGTTGTAATAATTACCGTAGGATTTGCTAATGTATTTACTATAATACAACCAGCAATAGAAGAAGGTAAATATGTTGATACATTTGCACAAATAGCTGGGCCAATTATATTTAGTGCAGTTGCACTAATATTATTCTATTTCTATGAAAAGAAGACTAAGAATAAAAACGATAACCAAAAAGCAGCATAATATTAAGGGATAATGTGTTTACATTATCCCTTTTGTTATAAGCAGATATATTAGAATTACTTGTAATATAAGAATTATAGGTATGCCAATTGTAAATTTGAGATGTTTTGTTTTATGTCTAAAAGTATACATTCCTAAAATACTACCAATACTTCCTCCCAACAATGCAAAGATAAAAAGAGTTTTTTCGCTAATCCGCCATTGACCTTTTCTAGCCTTATATTTATCTAAATACATTAAGATAAAAGATAATATATTGATAAATAGTAGATATATAATAAAAATCCTGATAATAATCACTCCTTTAAATTTCCTTAGCTATAATTATAATTGTAGAGCAACAATATTAAAATAATAATTTTATATAAAAAAATAAATATGTACATAATAATGATATAAATATATTAATAGAATAATTGGTTTGTACGAGTTTGTGAAAATTATACAGTGAATGAAAGTGAACAAAATTGAAAGAAAATGAATGTTTTTGAATGAAAACGATTGACAAAGTGAAAGTGATGATTTATTATTTAATTAAAGGATAAATAAATCCAAACAAAATATAAGTAATAAATAGAATAAAGAAAAAACGCATGAGGTGAATTAGATGATTAATACTATAACATTAAATCCTTCATTAGATTATATTGTAAAGGTTGATGATTTTAAAGTAGGAGAAGTTAATCGAAGCAATCAGGAAGATATATATGCTGGCGGAAAAGGAATAAACGTTTCAATAGTTCTGAAGAATTTAGGTGTTGAAAATAGAGCATTAGGATTTACCGCAGGATTTACAGGAGATGAAATTGAAAATCTAGTAAAAGAGCATGGTGTTGATTGTGATTTTATAAAAATACAAAACGGAATGTCTAGAATAAATGTTAAATTGAAGAGCCATGAAGAAACAGAAATTAACGGTATGGGACCTCAAATAACAGAGGATGATGTTAAAAAGCTTTATAGTAAGTTAGGAGAACTATCAGCAGGAGATTTCTTAGTGCTTGCAGGAAGCATTCCTAATACACTACCTAATGATATTTATGAAAAAATCATGAAGGATTTTGCTGAAAAAAATTTAAATTTTGTAGTTGATGCTACTAAAGACTTGTTGGTAAATGTATTAAAATATAAGCCGTTTTTAATAAAACCAAACCATCATGAATTAGGTGAAATCTTTAATGTTAAATTAACAGAGCAGGCTGAAATAATTAAATATGCTAAGAAGCTTCAAGAAATGGGAGCTAGGAATGTAATCATATCTATGGCTGGCGATGGAGCTATACTTATTGAAGAAAATGGTGAAGTAACTACAAGTGAAACACCAAAAGGAACATTAATAAATTCAGTAGGAGCGGGAGATTCATTAGTAGGTGGATTCTTAGCAGGATATGTACAAACAAATGATATTAAAAAAGCATTTATTAATGGGGTAGCAACTGGAAGTGCATCAGCGTTTTCCGAAGGTTTAGCCACAAAAGATAAAGTTGATGAATTATTAAAGCAATTAATCAAATAAAAAGGAGAATGAAAAATGAAAATAGTTGATTTATTATATAAAGATGGCATTGATTTGAATTTTCAGCCTAAAAGTAAAGCAGAATCTATAGACCAGCTTGTAAATCTAATGGATAAGACAGGAAACTTAAATGACAAAGAAGGATACAAAAAAGCAATACTTGCGAGAGAAGAATTAAGTACAACAGGCATTGGTGACGGAATCGCTATTCCACATGGAAAAACTAAGGCTGTAAAAAAAGCATCTTTAGCAGCTGCAGTTAGCAGAGAAGGTGTGGATTATGATGCGCTAGACGGAATGCCTTCACATTTGTTCTTTATGATTGCAGCACCAGATGGAGAAAATGAAATTCATTTAGAAGTGCTTGCAAGATTATCAACTATTTTAATGGATGAAGATTTCAGAAAAGCATTAATAAATGCAAAAAGCAAGGGAGAATTCTTAAAGCTTATTGATGACAAAGAAAAAGAAAAATTTCCTGCAGAAAATAATGAAGCAGCATCTGAAAAAGTAGCTAAAAAGGGATATAGAGTTTTAGCAGTAACAGCCTGCCCTACAGGTATAGCGCATACTTATATGGCAGCTGAAAGCTTAAATCAAAAGGCTGAAGAGTTAGGCATTTCAATTAAGGTGGAAACTAATGGCTCAGGTGGAGCTAAAAATGTTTTAACAAAAGAAGATATTGAAAATTGTGATGCAATAATTGTGGCAGCTGATAAAAAGGTTGAAATGGCTAGATTTAATGGGAAGAAAGTAATTCAGACTAAAGTAGCAGACGGAATTCACAAGGCAGAAGAGCTAATCACAAGAGCTGCAAATGGAGATGCACCTGTATATCATAGTGCTGAAGGTGGAAGCCATGAAAATGAATCTGCTGAAAACGAAAGTATTGGCAGACAATTATATAAACATTTAATGAATGGTGTTTCAAATATGCTTCCATTTGTAATAGGTGGAGGAATACTTATAGCATTAGCATTCCTTTTAGATGATTACAGCATAAACCCAGCTAATTTCGGAATGAATACACCAACAGCTGCTGTTTTCAAGACTATCGGTGGTATGGCATTTAACTTTATGCTGCCAGTATTAGCAGGATTTATCGCAATGAGTATAGCAGATAGACCAGGCTTAGCAGTTGGTTTTGTAGGAGGAGCATTAGCAAATTCAGGTACAACACTAGCAAGCGCATTTGATTCAAGCTTAAGTCCAATTAGTGGTGGTTTCTTAGGTGCTTTATTTGCAGGTTTCTTGGCAGGTTACTTAGTATTAGGTTTAAAGAAATTATTTAGTTACTTACCTGATTCTTTAGAAGGTTTAAAACCAACATTATTATATCCTTTATTAGGTATAGGAATAATTGGATTTATCATGTTACTAATCAATCCATTCTTTGCAGCAATAAACGTAGCAATTACTAATTTCTTAAATTCAATGGGTGGTACTAGCAGGATATTATTAGGAATAGTTGTAGCTGGTATGATGGCAATTGATATGGGTGGTCCATTTAATAAAGCAGCATACGTATTTGGTACTGCATCACTTGCATCAGGAAATTATGAAGTTATGGCAGCAGTAATGGCTGGTGGTATGGTTCCACCACTTGCAATTGCTTTAGCAACTACTTTCTTTGGTAATAAATTTACTGAAAATGAAAGAAAATCAGGAATAACAAACTACATTATGGGACTATCATTTATCACAGAAGGAGCTATTCCATTTGCAGCAGCAGATCCATTAAGAGTTATCCCTTCATGTGTAATTGGTTCAGCTACAGCAGGAGCATTAACAATGTTATTTAGTTGTACATTAATGGCACCTCATGGTGGAATATTTGTAGTACCAGTAGTTGGAAACCCATTATGGTATTTAGTTTCTATTGCAGTTGGTTCAGTAGTAGGAGCAGTTATCTTAGGTGCTTTAAAGAAGCCAGTAGATAAAAGATAAGAGATATTAAGACTTATAGCATTAAATTATGCTATAAGTCTTTTTTTAGTTTTACTTGTAAAAATTTTGAGAATAATTAATCTGTATAACATAATTTTTAAGGGGTATAATAAAAATAAAATATAGTGAGGTGGTCAATAATGAATTTAAATGACAGTAAGACAAAGGAAAACTTGATGAAAGCATTTGCTGGTGAAAGCCAGGCTAGAAACAGGTATACTATAGCAGCAACAGCAGCTAAAAAAGAAGGTCTATATATAATTCAAGAATTATTTCTT
Source organism: uncultured Clostridium sp. (assembly GCA_934777095.1). Taxonomy (GTDB): domain Bacteria; phylum Bacillota; class Clostridia; order Clostridiales; family Clostridiaceae; genus Clostridium. Next base: position 9,246 of record CAKVNP010000019.1, read on the forward strand.
TATACTGCTGATCAAGAAAGAGCACATGCAAAAGTATTTTTTGATTTTCTAAAGAATTGTGACACTGATAATATTGATATATGTGGTGGATTTCCTATCGCAAATTATGCAGAAACAATTAAAAATTTAAAAGCAGCTGAGCATGGCGAATTTGAAGAATTTAGTGATGTTTATCCTTCATTTGCAAAGGTAGCAAAGGAGGAAGGGTTCACAGCTATTGCAAATGCCTTTACTAATATAGCAAATGTAGAAAAATGCCATAGTGAAAGATTTAAAAGATATGCAGAACTATTAGAAACTAACTCATTATTTAAGAAAGAAACAGATACTGTATGGATGTGTACTAACTGTGGATATATACATGAAGGCAAAGAAGCCCCAGCAGCATGCCCTGTTTGCGCTCATCCACAGGGATATTTTATGGAATTTAAAGAAACTAAATACGAAAAATAAAATAAATAGCTCAGCGATTATGCTGGGCTATTATCTTGCATTGAAATATATGTAAATTAATGTTAATATTATACAATGATGTGTTTGAAAGAAGGAATAATATGTTTAGAGAATATTTAGGAAAGACAGTGGGTGCAATTATTGATAGGCCTTTAGGAACAAAACATCCAAAGCATGATTTTTACTATTTATTAAATTATGGCTATATTCCTAATACAATAGCACCAGATAATGAAGAAATAGATGCGTATATAATTGGCGAATTTGAGCCTGTTGATAAATACAAAGGTTATGTGGTAGCAATGGTAAAAAGAATTGATGATGTAGAGAACAAGCTGGTAGTGTGCAAGGAAAAAAATAAATATAGTAAAGAACAGATACAAGCATTGGTAGAATTTCAAGAAAGATTTTTTGATGCAGAAATAATTATGGATGAATAGGGAGATTTTATGGAGTTTAGAGAGTTAGATGAGAAATACCTTAATGAAGCAGTGAAATTAGCTTCAGCAGCATATAAAGAAGAGAAAAGTAATGTAGAGGAAATAGATACAAAAGATTATGAGGAGACTCTTTATAATGATATTAAAGAGTTATTCAGTAATAAAATAGGAACCTTATTGTTTGATAAGATGAACTTATAGGATATTTGGCTTTCTATGGCATCTGGGACAGCGATAAGCAGTCTATAAGGGCAACAGCATCACCAGTTATCGGATATGGTATAAAGGGTGAAAATAAAGAAGAATTATTGTCATTATACAGAAAGCTTGTAAATCATTTAAGAAAAAGTCCTGTTTTTTATCCAGGAGAAGAATTTACTGATGAAGTGTACATGGAATATGTATTAGATCCGGATACAATACTTTTTGCAGCTTTTGATAATGGACGAATTATAGGAATATTAGATGCTAATAGAGAAGGAAATAGCTTTATTACCAATGAGGAGGATGTATATAATGTGGGAGATATATATCTAGAAAAAGAATATAGAGGTCAAGGTATAGCTCAAGGGCTTTTACAATTTGCAGGAGAAAGATGTAAGGAACTAGGTGCTAAAAAGCTATGGGTAGAACATGGTACAGCTAATCCAAATGCTAGAGGTTTCTGGGATAAATACTTTAAGTCCTATAGCTATACATTAACTAGAGAAATTGATGAAAGAATGGTAAGGGGAAGAAATATGAAGTTAAAATCAGGAGAATTAACAGAGGAACAGGCAATTGAAATTTCTAAGTGGCAGTATACAGGAGAATATGAAATATATAATCTTCCTGACTGGGATACAATGGTTAAAGAAGGATATTCCATGTGTGATGAAATAAAAAGAAAAAGATTCACTTCATATGTAGATGAAAATGGCAATGTGATGGGCTTTACCAACATCTTAGATGAAGGAAGCAATATATTCTTCGGCATAGGTGTAAACCCTCGATATTGTGGACAAGGTATAGGTAAAGAAATTATAAAATCATCACTAAATGAATGTAAGATCAAATATCCCAACAAACCAATAATACTAGAAGTAAGAACATGGAATAAAAGGGCAGTTAATTGTTACAAATCACAAGGGTTCAAGATAATAGAAACGAAGAGGCAAAGTACACATCTTGGTGAAGGCGAATTTTATGTGATGAAATATATAAATAATTAAGAAGTGTATTAACAAGTTGCTAGAGCTTATAATATGGACCATATATATAACCTGTAATGAATCAAATAAAGCTTCAAGAAAAGTAATAGAGTACTTAGGTGCAGAATTACTTGAAATTATAGATGTACCAAAAGATTACTTTGGCTGGCAGGAAAATATGGACATGCAGTGTATATATAAACTCAGTTTATTAAAGTAAGACTTATAATACTTATCAAGCTTTATATGTTCAGTTATCAGCCCTTCTTTAAAACAAAGCTAAATAATAACTGGGGTTAATATGCAAAAATGTATATAATAAGACAATAGTTGTAAATAATAGGGGTGAAATTTATGAGGGAAAGCAATTGTATAAAGAGTTATAATTTTACTATTCTTACTGGAACAGGAATTATCTTTGGTATAATATTTAATCAAATAGTAATGGGCTTATGTTTAGGTGCTGCTATTGGTCTTGCTTTAGATTATAAAAAGAAAAAAATAGATTAAATTTGAATATGAACCACTCCCTGTCAAGAAGACAGGGTAAATAATATAAAATTTATGCTACTAAGGTGTGACTTCTATATTGCATAGGATCCATATCTTTTAGTTTTTTTTTGTAATCTTTTTGTATTATAAAAATTTATGTATTCATCACTCTTTGTCGTAGACAATCACCTCTGCGCTAGGCATACTATCTAACTCTCGCAATAATTTATCCAAAGAATAAATTTGAGTGTTAATCTCTATCTCTCTTCACCACAGGTGATTAAACTCCACCTTAGGTATTCCTCTTAAGTGAAGTCGCGGAGCCTTTACTTAACATTCACCTGCATAGCAACATTCACTTACCTTAGGTAACATTCACCTGCGCATGAAAAAAATAGCCTATTAGTTATTCATCAAAAACAACAATAAGCTAAATTAATAGTTTAATCAATCAAGCGCAACATTCACTTAAGCTATTACTTTTCAGTTCCATTAAGTAATCTTTTAATATTTTCTCTATGTCTCCAGAATACAAGAGCACACGCAAAGAAAGAGGCCATTACATAGTATTTATCATACCCCAAAAGTAGAGTTGATAAGAAAAGAACAACTCCAGCGGTAAGTGATCTGATAGAAACTATTTTTGTAAATAGCTTTAGTCCGAAGAATACTATTGCAGTGATCATAAAAGCCTTAGGAACAACGAACATAAAAGCAGCAGCAGAGGTAGCTACCCCTTTTCCACCTTTAAATTTAAGGAAAATAGTATAGTTATGCCCTAAAATTGCAGCAATAGCAACTAAACAAAGGCTGATGCTTTTATTTGTAGTTAATATATCTTTATATAATAAAAAGTGAGTTAATAATACTGGTACTATTGCTTTTAACATATCTAAAATAGCTGTAATCTTAGAAAGTTTTTTTCCGGCAACACGTCCAACATTAGTAGCGCCGATATTCCCACTTCCAAAATCTCTAATATCTAGATTCATTTTCTTTTTAACTAAAACATATCCCCATGGAATAGAACCCATTAGATATGAAAAAATAACTAATAAAGCTAACATATAATTCTCCTTAATAACTTATTTACATAACTATAATATTTTACATTCTTTATTTATGCAAGATAAAATGACAAAATAATTAATAAAATGTTAATAGATAAATTAATATGATAAAATAAGTGGAGCAGAAAATAATCAATCTTTGTCTAAAGCAGGAGGTGAAAAGGAAATGTATAGCAGTATTTTAGATCAGGTAACTTTTTTAAGTGTAGAAGAAAATGAGAGTTCTTTATATGTAAGAGCAATAAAGGTTAAAGACGGAGAAGAAAGTTTTTATGAAAGAGAGCTATCTAAAAACAGCCTTCAGCAAAGTAAAGAGGAATTGGCAGTAATAAGCAGTTTTTTAGAGAATATTCCAGTAGTAGTATG
>CAKVNP010000020.1 GCA_934777095.1 uncultured Clostridium sp.
CTCCTCTACTCACCTTTTTAGATAAAGGTATTAATAAAGTCGGCTTCTTAAGAGCTAATAATTCAAATATACCATTTGCCCCAGCTCTAGAAATAACAAAATCTGCTGCTTTTAATAAATGTGGAAGTTCATCTTTAACATATTCAAACTGTAAGTATCCTTCAACATTATTTAGACTTGCATCTAGATTTCCTTTCCCACATACATGTATTACGTTAAAATCTTTTAGTATTTCTGTCAGATTTTTTCTTACTTCATCATTAATACTTTTAGCGCCAAGACTTCCACCTATTACAAGTAAAATATCTTTCTCTTGTTTAAAATTGCAGATTTCTTTTCCTTTTGCCCTATTGCCTTCAAGTATTTCTCTTCTAATTGGAGTACCTGTTAATGCACCTTTATCTTCTTTGATATATTTTAAACTTTCTCTAAATGTTACACATAATTTATCACAGAACGGTGCTGCTAATTTATTAGCAAGACCTGGCGTCAAATCAGATTCATGTGCTATTACTGGTATTCTTTTCATAGAAGCTGCTATAACAACAGGCACAGCAACAAATCCTCCTTTTGAAAATACAACATCAGGCTTTTCCTTAGATAAAATTCTAGTTGCTTGGTACACACCTTTCATCACCTTAAATGGATCAGTAAAATTTTTCATATCAAAGTATCTTCTTAATTTTCCTGATGAAATAGCAAAATAATCTATTTTTGCATCTGTTATGATTTCCTTCTCTATTCCTTCATAGCTTCCTATGTATTTGATATCAAAACCTTCTTCTTTTAGCCTTGGTACTAAAGCTAAATTGGGAGTTACATGCCCTGCAGTACCTCCACCAGTCATTATAATTTTGTACTTACTCATAATGCACCTCTATCATTAATTATTCATTATCATTTTACCACTTAACTTCTATTTTTCCACCTTTTCTGCTAAATTAATATAGCTTTTAACTGCAAATATTATTAATACTGGTAAAAATAAATTTCTCAATGTTTCATATTCTATGAACAAGATTTCGTTTATATTCATAATATTTTAGTAATAGTGATTCTCGAAAGGATTCTTTATGTATATTGACAATATAAATGAATTAATAGATGGAGGCATATTAGATATCTCTAAATACTGCTCATCAGAGTCCTGTAAAAAAACACTGAGAATTAACAATTCAATAAATGAAATAACTCTCACAAGCAATAGCATTCCTTGTAACATAGATATTTCTGTAGAAGAGAGAACTACTGACCTAATAATAAAAATTAACAATTTATCTATAAATTCAAATAATATAGCGTTTGACCTTACCAAGGGCCGCTTCTGTAACTATAAAGTTTTTATGATTCTTTCTGGTAATAATACCATTGCTAGTACTAGTAATATTGCAATCTGCATCAACAATAACCATACTATAGAATTTTGTGGCTCAAGAAATTCTTCATTAAAAATATTAGGGGGAGATTACTCCCCTGCCTTAGGTAACACTAAACTTTGCGCAGGAAATGCTCATATAATTTTTTCAGGCACAGGAAATATAGACATCTTTGGCGGGCGTATTACTCAAGATACATTCGTAGAAGCCTCTAATACACTTGCACAATCAGCGGGAATAAATATCAGTCACAAAAATAATGATGAGATTTCTTCACTTTCAATAAAAGATTCCATTAACTTAAAAATTAAAGGTGGCAATTCTCTATTCTCTAGTCAACTATCAGACAATCCCCAGATCAGTTACGGATCTGCTGGTATAGCTGCGGACTATTATACACTCATTGAAAAGAAAAGTATTGGCATTTTAGATATTTCAGGTGGCAGCGGTGATATTGGCGGCCCTGCTATATTAACTAAAGGAGCATTTATTAAGATAATCGAACCTTCGGTTTTATCATCGGGGCATAATAATAGTACTACAAATAAGGAGTACTCAGATATAATCCTTTTTGTAACTGATGAAACTATTAAAAACATACAAAAAAACAAACTATTTCTTTCTAAAAATATACTTATTAATGGTAAAATATCTACTACACCACCCTATAATTTCATTGCCAGTACTGAATTAAATAATCTTCTTAACCTAAGCAAAAATGCTTCTCGCTCTAAAATTCAAGAAATAGTACTTAATGAATCAAAAAACAATTCTACAATCAAAAAGTTATTCAAAAAAATATATAGAAGGTTATATGGCTAAAAAAAGCACCCACTACTTATATCTGCTTTGATATAGTGGGTGCTTTTTATATTATATTTTATTAGGATACTCTAAAATTCTGAATCATCAGCTGTACTTTTTTATTACCCATATATTCATTTATATCTGGATAATACACAAAATCCATTTTTATGTTTCGTGAGCTGCCATCTAGCATTTTATTATATTCCAGCTCTCCATAAGCATCTTTAACTTCCTCTTCAAATCTTACAATATCACCGAAATAAATAGCATCGATAAACATTTTTCCATCAGTTAAATTAAGCTTTAAAACATTTTTATCTTTTCCTAAAATCCTTGCTCCTCTTACTGTAAGAGATTTTACTGCAAAAGTAGGTTTTGAATTACCCTTGCCATATGGCTCTAATAATGAAATTTGATCTATTAAATTATAGTTAATTGCATTTAGCATTAAAGGCATATCAATAGAAACCTTAGGAAGCACATCTTCATCAGTTAAAGTAGTAATTTCATTAAGTCTATTTCTGAAACTATCAATATTTTCAATAGGAATAGACATACCTGCTGCCATAGGATGTCCACCAAACTTTCCTAATAGATCTTTGCACTTAATTAATTCTTCATACATATTATATTCTTCAATAGATCTTCCTGAACCCTTAGCTCCATCATGCCCTTTTGTTAATACAATGGCAGGAAGATTATATTTTTCTCTTATTCTACCGGCTATGATTCCTGCTATACTTTCATGAACATCTGGCAGATAAACTACCAGCACCTTATCTTCACTCATATTATTTTCTTCAATGATCTTTATAGCTTCCTCTAAACCTTCTTTAGTAAGCTCCTGCCTATCCTTATTTAGCTCATGCAGCTTTTCAGCTAGCTCATCAGCCTTCTCTGGATTCTCTTCTAATAAAAGCTTTAACGCCCACATAGCCTGTTCTAATCTTCCTGATGCATTTATACTTGGCCCTACTACAAAACCTAAAGAATATACAGTGATGCTTTTATCAGCAATTCCTGTTGCTTTAAATAATGATTGTAAACCAATATTAGAAGTATTATTTATTATTTCTAATCCCTTTTTTACTATAACTCTATTTTCATCTACTAAATCTACTACATCACATACCGTTGCAACAGCTATATATTGCAATAGCTCTTCAACTTCGTTTTCATATCCATAAGCTTCATATAACTTTTCAATAAGTTTAAAAGCTACTCCTGCACCACAAAGTTTTTTGAACTTATATTTACAATCATCCTGTTTAGGATTTACAATACAATCTCCTGGTGGAACCACATATGTACGTTTTCCCTCCTCATCTTCTATAAAAGGAATATCATGATGATCTGTGATTATTACAGTAAGTCCTAACTCCTTGGCTAATTTAATCTGCTCTATAGCTGAAATTCCATTATCGCAGGTAATTATAATATCAATATTATCTTCTGCTGCCTTTCTAATAATACTTTCATTTATCCCATAACCTTCTGTAATTCTATCTGGTATATGATAACTTACTATTGCATTGCATCTTCTTAAAGCCTTATATAAAACATAAGTACTCATAACTCCATCAACATCGTAATCTCCTACGATAAGAATTTTTTTACCTGATTCTATTCCTTCTCGTAAAATGGCTACTGCATTAGTTAAATCCTTCATTTCATCTGCAGAATGAAAATCTTTTGTAGAAGAAGCTAAAAATCTTTTAGCCTCTTCTACATCATAAATGCCCCTATTAACTAAAAGCTTTGCTACGACTGGGCTTATTCCCACCTTTTGCGCAAATGCCTCCGTATTAAATTTTACATTTCTTACAGTCCATCTCTCCACGCTATTTCTCCTCTTTAAACAAAAAGCATTGCTTTTTTAATAGCTTCTACTTTTTCTGGTGCTACGTGCTTTAATATTTCAAAGGCAAATGGAATAGCAGCTGCTGGTCCTCTTCCTGTTATTATATTTCCATCAACTACAACTAATTCATTTTGATAATTGCAATCTCCTAATTGATCTTCAAATCCTGGATAACAAGTAACATTTCTTCCTTGACTTATACCTGCTGTTCCTAATGAAATAGGTCCTGCACAAATAGCAGCGATAAGCTTATTATTCTCATTAAATTCTTGAAGTAATTTAATTACTCTGCTATCATCTCTTAGATTAGTTGCCCCTGGCATACCCCCTGGCAATACTACTACGTCATAGTCTTTTACTTCTTCATTAAAAATTCTATCTGCCTTTACTACCACTTTATGTGAAGTCATTACATCTATATCTCCTACTGCAAATGTATCACATACTACACCTGCTCTTCTTAAAATATCAACTGTTGTTAATGCCTCTATTGTTTCAAAGCCATTTGCTAATAATACTGCTGTTTTCATTTTTATCTCTCCTTCTTTCCATAAAAAATACTATTTTTATTTTATCACCGTTTTCTATAAATACACACTTAAAAATTAAAAATTATGAATTATGAATGATGAATTGCGGTTGGAATTCTAAAAGAATTCCTTTTATTTTAAAATAATCGAAACTCCTTTGGAGTTTTTTCATTAATTCATCATTCATCACTCATAATTCATCATTAAATAGAATTAAAGGAACTCACATAAAATGAGTTCCTTTAACTATTTAAAGTTCTATTTTTACTACTTCATCATCAAAGCCAGTAAGCATAACGCTTGTTCCTCTTCCTGCCCTATTTTGAAGTTTAATATCGCTTGCTGAAATCACTTTCTTTTTATCATTTTTTGAAATTATCGTAATATTATCTTCGCTGCTACTTGTTATAGCCATTTCACCAGTAGAATCATCTATTTCTACCGGTTTAACTCTAGCTTGAATTACAGAATCATCTTCTTTTAAGCTGATTCCAGTAACACCAGAAGCCACTCTTCCCATTGTGCTTACACTTTCACTTAAGAAGCGGATAGCCATACCTTTTTTAGTTAAGATAATTATTTCACTTAATATATCGTTTGTAATACATACATTAATAATTTCATCATTTTCAAATTTAAATTTATAAGCGACCTGGCTTGCATAATCACCATCATATTCTTTTAATAGTGATTTCTTCACCATTCCCTTTTTGCTAAAGAAGTATACTGCACCTACTTCAAAACTCTTTAATGAATAAATATCTACTATCTTTTCTTCTTTTGAATATCCATCTATTAACGAACTAATTGCTATTTCGCTTTCTACCACATTTTTTATTAAGAATGTTGGTATTTTATAAACATTACCTTTATTAGTGAATAGCACTAGATTACTTAAGTTATCAGTATTAACCTTTAATCTATCATTCTTTTTAGCTTTTGCAAAGCTCTTTAAATTACCTTTTGCAGTTACACCTACAGTAAATTCTGCATATTCAAATTCTTCTTCATATTGGACAGAAACAACTTCATCTTCTTTAGTTAAATTGAATAATTGTTTTCCTAAAATATTTCTTGGAGTATTTTCAAGCGCTGGTATATCTAAAGTAAATTGTAATCCAAGCTTAGATTTTACAGTCATATATTTCTTTTCTTCACCTGATTCCAGCATAATTACATCTATTACTAAATCATTTTCTTTCAGCTTAATTGCCTGCAGCTTACTATAGCTTGTTTGGAAATTATCTAATGAACTCTTCTTCACAGCACCACTATTAGTTATAAATTGAAGGCTTCTATCTGCATCAAAAATTCCAACTGACATTGCTGCTACTATGTTTTCTTTATCAAGGTTTAGAGTTTTGATAATAGAATCTATTCTTTCACCTTTTTCTTTCCACTTACATTCAGGTATATTAATTCCCTTAGTTTGATACATATTACCCTTATCAGTAAATATAATAATATTTTCTGCAGTATTTGACTTAAATAGGTACTTAAGTTCATCACCATCTCTATAATCTATATCATCGGCATTAGAATTAGACCTTGTATAGCTCTTCATTGGAATTCTCTTAATAAATCCATCCTTTGATAGAGTAACCATTACGTCTTCAACTACGATAAGTTCTTCTACATCTATCTTAGCTTCACTATCATCTTCTACTATTTGAGTTCTTCTAGGATTTCTATACTTATCAGTAATTTCTTTTAATTCTTTTTTAACAACCTTCAATAGTTCTTTTTCGCTCTCTAAAATCTTCTTTAATCTCTTAATAGTCTTTTCAAGCTCTTCATATTCCTTTTGGAATACTTTAATTTCAAGACCTGTTAATCTATAAAGCATAAGCTCTAAGATAGCTTCTGCCTGTACTTCAGTAAACCCAAATTTACTTATTAAGTTAACAGATGCCTCTTTTTTAGAAGTAGATTCTCTAATAGTTTTAATTACCTCATCTAATACATTTATTGCTTTAATGAAACCTTCTACTATATGGAATCTTTTTTCAGCTATGGTCAACTCTTTTTTAGTTCTTCTAGTAACTATTTCTTTTTGATGCTCGATATAATGCCCTAAAATAGTTTTTAATCCCATTGTTTCAGGTTTACCATTTGCTAAAGCTACCATATTAAAGCTTATGTTACATTGAAGATCAGTTTTCTTAAATAAATATTTAAGAACTTTATCAACCACATCTTCTGTAGCTGCCTTCTTAAATTCAATAACAGCCCTAATACCAGTTCTATCTGATTCATCTCTTATATCAACAATACTTTCAAGAGCTTTTTGATGTCTTTTATCACCTGTCATTTCTGATATAGTTTGTAGTATTTTAGCTTTACATCTTCTATAAGGGAATTCAGTAATAACTATCCCTAATCTTCCATTTTCAAGTTTCTCTATACTAGTCTTTGCCCTTAAAGTTACCTTGCCTTCTCCTGTTTCATAAGCAGAAATAAGTGAATTTTTTCCTATTAAGATTCCTCCCGTTGGCAGATCAGGAGCTTTAATGTAATTCATCAATTCCTTAGTAGTTATTTCTGGATTATCAATATATGCTAGCACACCATCTGTAACTTCTCCTAAATTATGTGGAGGTATATTAGTAGCTAAACCAACTGCTATCCCAAAAGTTCCATTTACTAAAAGATTAGGATATCTTGATGGTAATACTTTTGGTTCAAAGTCACTATCTGAATAGTTAGGAACCATATCTACAGTATCTTTATCAATATCTTTAAGCATTTCCATTGCTATTTTTGAAAGTCTTGCTTCCGTATAACGCATTGCCGCTGCGCTATCTCCATCCATAGAACCAAAGTTCCCGTGTCCATCAAATAAAGGTTCTCTAGTTGAGAAATCCTGTGCCATTATAACCATTGCATCATAAACTGAAGAATCACCATGAGGGTGGAATTTACCAAGTACATCCCCTACAATTCTGGCACTTTTATAATATGGTCTATCTGGAAAGGCCTTTAATAAATATGCTCCATACAGTATTCTTCTATGAACAGGCTTTAAGCCATCTCTTACATCAGGTAAAGCTCTTTCTTTTGCAACTTCCACTGCATATGGAAGATAGTTGTCCGGCATCGCCTCTTCAAGAGGCACTCTCATAATATTATTATCTTTAGGAATTCTTATTTCCTTCTTTGCCATATGAAAATTCTCCTCTCTAATTAAAACTCTGCATACTTATACATATAATTTTTTCTCGGCTCTACTACATCTCCCATAAGTAATGAAACCATTTTTTCAGCTTTTGCTGCATCTTCAATGGTAACCTGGAAAAGAGTTCTTGTTTCAGGATTTAATGTTGTATCCCAAAGCTGCTCTGGATTCATTTCACCAAGACCTTTATATCTTTGTATTAAAGCGCCTTTTCCTATTTCAGCTTTTACTTTTTCTAGTTCATCATCACTAAATGCATATTTATATACTTCCTTACCTTTAACTACCTTGTATACTTTATATAAAGGCGGCTGTGCTAAATAAAGATGCCCATTTGCAATTAATGGTCTCATATATCGATAAATATATGTCATCCATAATGTTCTAATATGATATCCGTCAACATCGGCATCACTCATGATAATTATCTTATTATATTTTAAATCTTCTTCCTTATAGTTTTCTAAAGTTCCAGTTCCTATAGCAGTATTAAATATTTTTAATTCTTCCGAAGCTAATACATTTTCAAGCTTTTGCTTTTCCGTATTCATTATTTTACCTTTTGAAGGCATTATACTTTGGAATCTTCTATCTCTTGCCTGCTTTGCTGAACCTCCGGCAGAATCTCCCTCCACCACGATAAATTCATTAACTGTATTATCCTTCATAGTACATACAGCTATTTTACCAGCTAGTGGTGCAGTTCCTTTACCTATTTTTTTCTTTTCAGCATCATTAATTTTCTTGATTTTTTCTCTTCTTTGAGCTGCAGCTAGTGCATTATTAATTATGCTTGTTGCAACTTCCTTATTATCCTCTATCCACTCACCAAATTTAGTATATGCTAAATCATTCATCATAGTATAAGCTTCTGAGCTTCCAAGCTTAGTTTTAGTCTGCCCTTCAAATACAGGATTGGTAATTTTAATTCTAACTATAGCAGTCATGCCCTCTCTTAAATCATCACCTTCAAATTCCTTATCTTTTTCCTTAACTAAACCTAATTTTCTTGCCCATTCTTTAAATGCTCTAGTCATCCCCGTTTTAAAACCAGTTTCATGAGTACCTGCTTCTGTTGTTGGAATATTATTAACATAACTTGCTATGTATTCAGTCGTTGAATCAGTAAATTGAACACAAACTTCTCCAAACATCTGGATATTATCTACACTTCTTTCACCTTCAAAAAGTATCGGTGGTTGATGTATTGGCGTCTTACTTTCATTTAAGTACTTTATAAAATCAAGAAGTCCATTTTCAGAATAATATTCCTTCTTTACTTCTTCATCTTTTCTTCTATCTATTAACTCTAAATATATTCCTTTGTTTTGGAATGATAATTCTTTTAATCTCTCGTCTATAATGTCAAATTTAAAATCAGTTGTTGAAAATACTTCTTTTGATGGCTTAAAAGTTACTCTTGTACCAGTTTCTTTACTTTTGCCCACTATTTCTAAAGGAGTTACAGCCGTACCTGGCATATCCTTACCTAGCTCTTTATCAAAAGCATATTCAAATCTTTGTCTGTATATATTACCATTTTGATGTACTTCAACTTCTAGCCATTCTGATAATGCATTAACAACAGCCGCACCAACTCCATGAAGTCCTCCTGATGTTTTATAGTTCTTATTATCAAACTTACCACCAGTATGTAATTCAGTATAGACCATTTCTACACCAGTCTTTTTCTTTATTGGATGCATTCCTGTTGGAACACCTCTACCATTATCTATCACAGTAACACTTTTATCTTTATTTAAAATAACAATTGCTTTATTTCCATAGCCATTAGAAATTTCATCAATGGAGTTATCTAATATTTCCCATATACAATGATGTAACCCTTTTGTTCCTGTAGACCCGATATACATACCTGGTCTTACTCTTACAGGTTCAAGCTTTTCTAAGGAAGTTAAATCGGTAACATCATACTTATTATTATTCTTATCGCTCATATGAACCTCCACCTTTTATTATTTATAATTAATTATTAATTCACTTCATTTTTTAACTATACTATTCTATCACATTTTTTATCTTTAGGAAAACATACTTTCGATTGCAGGCTTTATTTCCCTATTATCTATTATTATTTCAAATATTTTAGAATGTAAATACGTAACTTATTTCCTCATTTATTTAGTATAGGTATTAACTAAAAAGAACTCCCGTCAAAGGGAGTTCTATCCTTAATTCATCATTCAAAACTTATAATTCTTAATTATTATACTATTCCTTGTGCCATCATAGCATCAGCTACTTTTTTAAATCCTGAAATATTAGCACCCATTAAAATGTTGCCTTCATGTCCATATTCTTTAGCTGCAGCTGCTGAATTATTATATATATTAACCATGATGTTTTTAAGCTTTTCATCTACTTCTTCAAATGTCCATGATAATCTCATGCTATTTTGTGACATTTCAAGTGCTGAACAGGCAACTCCACCTGCATTAGCAGCCTTTGCTGGTCCAAATAGTACTCCTGCATTTTGGAATTCTTCTATTGCATCTAAAGCAGTAGGCATATTAGCTCCTTCTGATACAACCTTAGTTCCATTAGCAATTAAAAGCTTAGCAGATTCTAAATCTATTTCTCCTTGTGTTGCACATGGAAGAGCTACATCGCATTTTACACTCCATATTCCTCTGCATCCTTCAACATATTTTGCTGTAGGTACATAGTTTAAATAATCCTTAATTCTGCCTCTTTTAACTTCTTTAATTTCTTTTATAGCATTTAAATCTATTCCATTTTCATCATAAATATATCCATTAGAGTCACTCATTGCTACAACTTTAGCCCCTAGCTCTGAAGCTTTTTTATTTGCATATATAGCTACATTTCCTGAACCAGAAATAACTACAGTCTTCCCAGCAAAAGATAAATTATTAGCCTGCATCATTTCTTCAGTGAAATATACTAATCCATAACCAGTAGCTTCTGTTCTAGTTAAGCTTCCGCCGTAACTTAAGCCTTTTCCAGTAAGAACTCCTGGGTCATTTGCACCTCTTAATTTTTTATAATATCCATACATATATCCTATTTCTCTACCACCTACACCAATATCTCCAGCAGGTACATCAGTATCAGGACCAATATGTTTACAAAGCTCAGCCATAAAGCTTTGGCAGAATCTCATTACTTCAGCATCTGATTTTCCTTTAGGATCAAAATCTGATCCACCTTTTCCTCCACCTATTGGAAGTCCTGTAAGAGAATTTTTAAATATCTGTTCAAACCCCAAGAATTTAATTATGCTGGCATTTACTGTTGGATGGAATCTAAGTCCTCCTTTATAAGGCCCAATAGCACTATTAAATTGCACTCTATATCCTCTATTTACTTGAACATCACCATTATCGTCAACCCAAGGAACTCTAAAGAATATTTGTCTTTCTGGTTCTACTAATCTTTCTAAAAGACCTGTTTCTATATATTCTGGATGTTTATCAAATACAGGTTCTAAAGAATAAGCGACTTCCTTTACCGCATTTAGAAATTCTTCCTCACCTTTATTTCTTTTTTCTACTTCTGATAATACTTTTAATACATACTCTTTTCCATTCATAAATTTTCCCCCTTTTATTTTTTTACCACTATTTAATAATATAACATTTTCTAAATTTTATCATATTTTACAAACATTTTTATTAATATGAATAATTTTAGGGATATTTTTTAATACTATTTTGTATATACAAATGTTTTTTTGCTAATTTAATATTGTTCCATTTAATTATATTTTTCCCAAAGGACTGATTATATGAAAATAGGCTATGCTTGCACACCAATAATGTGTCAATACAAAACTACTAGAACGTTAACATTAAAAAATTATTCAGAGGAAAATATATACCCTATTATTGAAAATAATCTGTATGATTTATTAGCTATACTTAAATATAATTCTAAACATCATATTTATATGTTTAGAATAAGTTCTGACATAATTCCTTTAGGCAGCCACCATGTAAATACTTTTCCTTGGCAGAAAGAATTTAAGAGTATTTTAGATGAGATTGGTAATTTTATAATTGAAAATAAAATTAGAGTATCAATGCATCCTGGCCAATATACTTTGTTAAATTCACCCAAAGATGACGTGGTGAAAAAATCCATCAAAGATTTATCCTTTCACTGCAATTTTTTGGATAGCTTAAACCTTCCCCCATCACATAAAATAATTTTGCACACTGGTGGCGTATATGGGGATAAAGCTTCTGCTACTGACAGGTTTATCAACACTTATAAAACTTTACCAGAAAATATAAAAAACAGATTAATCATAGAAAATGATGAGAGATTCTTTTCAGTTTATGATTTATTTGATATTAACGAAAAAATAAAAGTGCCAATTATCTTTGACAACCTACATTATGAATGTTTTGGAGACTTACAAATGAATATAGCTGATATTTTAACTAAGGTAAAAACAACCTGGAAAGATACAGATGGTGATATGAAAATACATTACAGCCAGCAGAATCCCCTAAAGAAAAAAGGAGCCCATGGAGATACTACCATTCTCCATGATTTTATTTCCTTTTTAAAAGAATATGATTTTACTAATGTTGATATTATGCTAGAAGTGAAGGATAAAAATATTTCAGCTATCAAAGTCAATAATTATCTGCAGTTTATAAAAAACATGCTTAGCGATGAAATAATAAAAAGGGAAGTTAATAATTATTCCTTATTCATCCTTGAACGCTTAGGCAGCAGCGGACTTTCTAAAATACAAGAAATTGAACATTCATTAGATTTGCTTGGTCTTTATGAACTGGTAGATTCATTAATGTATGTGGAATATAATGAAGATAATTTTAGATATGCTTTAAATAAAGCTTTTTCTTTATTACGATATGATTTAAATAATAAAGAAATTAGCCACTATGAAAAAAACTATAAAAACAAAGACTATTTAAAATGCAAAGAATACTTAAAAAAGCTTGCTGATAAACACGATTTGGCTCAATGCGGATATTACTTTTGTTACTAATATATTTTTTTATTGGCTAGATTATTAATTGGGTGGCTTTAATTACAGCCACCTATTGCAATGATAAATTATGAATTATGAATTACGAATTGTGGATGAAACTCCTTAAGGAGTTTCCTTAATTTTAACTATTTATAAAATCCCTAAGGGATTTAAGTACATTAATTCAAAATTCCTCTAGGGAGGAATTTTCACCTTCATTCATCATTTATAATTCATAATTCATAATTATCTAAGTTCATCATTTTACTTATTAAGCTATAGATATTTTCACAGCATTTACTTTTATCGAAATGTCTGCAGGCTTCTTTCATTTCTGCAAGCTTTTCGCGATGCTTTAATAAGTCTACTATTATATCTGCAGCCTTTTTATTTTTTTCTATGGGAACTGCCATATTGTGTTTATATAAAAATTCAGCATTTTCCTCTTCCTGCCCTGGTA
>CAKVNP010000021.1 GCA_934777095.1 uncultured Clostridium sp.
TCAGTTATCTTTAAATGATCAATATGTGATAGAACTACCACTTTTAGGAGAACATCAAATTTATAATCTGGCTTTGGCAGTTAAAGTTGTGGAAATAATAAATGGGAAATTGTTTACAAATATTTCCAAGGAAATAATTCAGGAAAGTTTAAAGGATGTAAGATGGAATGGCAGGCTGGAAGTATTAAAATCTAAACCATTAGTGGTTATAGATGGGGCTCATAATATTCAGGGAATAACACAATTAAGCATAAATGTTGAGAAATATTTTAATTACAAAGATATGTATCTGATTTTAGGTATTTTAGCAGATAAAGATGTAGAGCATATGGTAAAGACAATTGCTCCAATGGCAAAAAAGGTTTATACGGTAACGCCAAATTCAATCAGGGCAGAAGCGGCAGAAGATTTAAGGTCAGAAGTTATCAAAGTTAATAAAAACTGTGAAGCTTTTAATGATTATGAAGAAGCATATAAAGCAGCAATGAATGATGCAGGAGCAGATGATCTTGTATTAGCAAGCGGTTCATTATATATGATTGGGGCTATGAGGACTTTAATAAATAAATTATCATAATAAGGCAGCTATTGACGAAAATTACCAGAAAGAAAATTACTTTACGTAATGTGAAAAATATTCGTTTACTTAATGAATTGGATGTATTATACTAAAGTTATCAAGGTTAACTAAGGGAGGAAAAATTTATGGCAACACATTTACATATTATGGCTAATAAAGGCGATATTGCAGAAACAGTATTACTTCCAGGAGATCCATTAAGAGCAAAGTTTATTGCGGAGAACTTTTTAGAAGATGCAGTATGCTACAACGATGTAAGAGGAATGTACGGATATACAGGGACTTATAAAGGCAAAAGAGTATCTGTTCAAGGTACAGGGATGGGACTTCCATCACATTCAATATACGTAAATGAGTTAATTAGATTTTACGGTGCTAAAAGATTGATTAGAATAGGTTCAGCAGGTTCTATAAATGATAATGTTAATGTAAGAGATATAGTTTTAGCTCAAAGTGCTTCAACTAATTCAGGAATAAATAAGAGAAGATTCCAAGGATTAGATTATGCACCAACAGCAAAGTTTGAATTATTATATGATGCTTATAATTTAGCAAAAGCTAAGGGCGTTAATGTAAAAGTTGGTAATGTATTATCAAGTGACTTATTCTATGATGATACTAATAGCTTTGGCGCTAAGGATTGGGCAGAGTATGGTTGTCTTGCAATTGAAATGGAAACAGCAGAACTGTATACTTTAGCTGCTAAATACGGAGTAGAAGCATTATCTATCTTAACAATTTCTGATCATGTATTTAAAGGTGAAGAAACTACGCCAGAAGAAAGACAAAATACATTTACAGATATGATGGAAATTGCTTTAGAATTAGCAAAATAAATATAATTAAAGAATTTATAATCATGGTATTTTTTAGAGGATTCTATAAAAATGCCATGATTTTTTATTTTTAATTAGGAAATTAATATACAGAACGATAATACATCGGCAGCAAGCATATATATTAATTGGGATTAATTTTATATAAGGAGATATTATGTTTGTTAAGGAGGTGAAAGATAAGAAACGGATTTTAGTTATTATACTATCGCTGTTAGGTATAATATTTTTTTTATTTAGAGGTGAAATTTTAGTGCATTTAGGAGTAAGTTATAGAAAAGCATATAATATTGATTTTTCAAAAGTAAAGATTAATAGCATGTATTTAAAACTAAATATAGTGCAGATGCAATATGGATGGAGGACAGGGCTAGAATATGATAATAATCCCACAATGCTTATATATCATCATACAGCAATTAAAAATATAACACCAGAGGAGATAAATAATCTTCATCAAAGCAAAGGGTGGCAGGGCATTGGGTACCATTATTACATTACTAAAGAGGGGACTATATTTAGCGGAAGGCCAGAAAAGGCTGTAGGTGCACATACAAAAGGGAAAAATAAGTGTTCTATTGGAATAGCTTTAGAAGGTGATTTTGAAGAAGAGCAGTTAACCAAAGAACAAATAGAGTCGCTGATAGACTTATCAACATATTTGTGTCTTAAATATGATATCTGCAAAATCATTGGACATAACGATGTCTCAAATACATTATGTCCAGGAAAAAATTTTCCTAAGAATGATATAAGAGAAATGGTAATTAAGCAGGTAAAGTCAGCAAAATAAAAGCACCACTAATTCATGAATGAATTAGTGGCACATATAAATACTATTGATTATCTTTGATTTCTTGTAATGCTTTTGCTAATTGATCAGGGCATGATGTAGATTTTGGACCACATTCTATTCCGCTTAATTTTGCAATTGCTTCGTCAATGTTCATTCCTTTTACAAGTGCAGAAATTCCTTGTAAATTACCTTGGCATCCTCTGATAAAAGTAACATTTTCTATTATGTTTTCTTTAACTTCAATTTGTATTTCAGTTGAACATACACCATTTGTTTTGTAGATATACATCTAAGTATCCCCCTATTTACTATAATTTTTACGACAAATATATTATATCGGTAAATTAATGGAAAGAAAAGGACAAAGTTTCTAAAATTACCCCAAATAGCACCAAAATAAATTTAAATCATATAATAAAATTACAAATGGGTATTTTTATGGAGGTGAGAAAGTTGAATTCTATTGTTATTTGTACCACGGGCAGTGATTCGCTTGCAAAAATATCATTAGATTCATATACCTGTGAAAAGATTGAATTTGCTTTAAGTGAAAAACCAGTAGGGCCACATGGGATAAAAGTGTATGATGCAGGTTTAGTTACAGCAAACTGTAATAGTAATTCAGTTTCATTGTTTGATAAAGAACAGCTAGCAGAGAAAAAGAACATAAAGATAGGCCCTAAGCCCAATGATATGGTTATTGATGGTAATATATTATTTACTATATGTGGAGAATCTAATGCGTTAGTGGTTTATGATCTGCAGGATGATAAAGTTATCTGTGAAACAACTACAGGAAGCTGGCCTCATAGCATTGATTTATGCAGGGATGCAGGAAAAATATTTATCTCTAACTTAGAAGGAAATAGTATAACAGTAATTTCAATTGATACCTATGAGGTGGTTAAATCAATACCTGTATATGAATATCCAACCAAAATAAAGATATCAGATGATAAAAAATATATTTATGTATGTGAAAGTTATTTAGGCAGTGATGAGAGTGGGTATCTTGAAGTTTTTTCAATAGATAAAATGGAAAGTATAGCCAGGATTAAAGTAGGTACTTCACCAATAGATTTATTTGAGGATAAAGCTAAGATATATATATCTAATTTTACTGATGGGAGCATAAGTGTCATTAACAAGCAATACTTTGTTAATGACAAATTTATTCATGTTGGCGGAATGCCTAAAGGGATAGTAAAATGCGGTGGAAAAATATTTGTGGCAGACTATCTTAAAAATAAACTGATTATCTTAGAAGATGAAAAAATAAAGAAAGTCATCGCAATCGAGTCGGAACCAAATGCAATGACTTTATTTTAATCTTCATCAGCAAATAAACTCTGCATGATCTTAGTATATATGTCTGAAGGATTTTCCTTCCATTTTGAGCATAGAGATTTAGCCTGTTTCTTGCTTGGGACAGATACTTTTAAGTCAATTAGCAGGCTTTCATCTTCGAAAGCTCTTAGGTTAACTATAAAAGAATCATTTTTCTCAATAGTATAATCGCTATATATTGTAAGTTCTTTCTTAATATGATCTATTGCTGAAGAGATATAATTATCGATTATATCTCTTTTTATTGGAGAAATACGATCATTAAAGAATGAAAGAACATTTTCACCGTTATCTGTGATAGTAAGTAGCTTCTTATCATTCTTTTCAATATATTTTACAAAATTAGAACTTTCCAATTCGCTGATATATTGCTGAAGAGTGAAATAATTTATGAAGTTATTTTCTAAGATTATCTCAGTAAGCTGAGTATTTGAAATCGGCTGTTTTAATGCTTTAATAACATATAAAACTAATAGTTTGTTTTCTGCTAATTCTACTGAATTCTCGTACATAATAAACCTCCATTATGAAAGTATCCATTTAATTATATCATAAAATTCTCCTTGTGGAATAATATAGTCATTAAAATTATATATTTAGAATATAAATTAGTAAAAATTAAGTTGAGGAGTTCTTATGGTAAAGGTTAAAAATATAGTATTAAAGCTGTTATTGGTAGTAATTATTGCAGTTATGTCTGTCGTTATGAGTACAAGGGAACAACAGGCTAATATATCGTATAAAGGGGAACTGCCTATATTTAGAGTAGCTACAGAAGAAAAAAATATTGCACTTTCTTTTGATATTAATTGGGCAGAAGAAGAGCATTTGTATGAGATTTTGGATGTACTTAAAAAGTATGATGTAAATGCTACATTTTTTATTATGGGAGGCTGGGTAAACTATTCAGAGGAAAATAAAGAAAAGCTGCAGAGGATTTGTGATGAGGGGCATGAAATAGGTAATCATAGTTATATTCATCCAAGTTTTGTGAATATAACAACAGAAAGAATGAAAGAGGAAATAGATAAGACAGCAAATACTATTAATGATTTGGTTGGTTATCAAACAAAGCTATTTAGATTTCCAAGTGGGGCATACAATGATACATCAATAAAATATGTGCAGTCTTTAGGATATACATGTATACAATGGGATGTTGATTCAGTGGATTGGAAGGGGTTAGGTGCAGATGTGGAGTATAATAGAGTGATGAAAAATGTTAAAAATGGTTCAATTCTTCTATTTCATAATAATGCTAAATACACTGTGGAGAATTTAGATAGAATAATTAAAGAACTTCAGAATCAGGGATATAACTTTACTACTGTAGGAAGTTTAATTTACCATGAAAATTGCTTCGTAGATGAAAATGGGGAGCAACATAAAAATAATTATTAGAAATATATTGAAAAATGGGTTGTATTTGTATTATAATGGAAATAAATTCTTATATGGTAATAAAATAGAAATAAATTTAAATTACTATGGGAGAGAGGGGTAAAGATGGACAATTTGATGTTGAATAACAAGATTTATCTTGAAGGTAAAATTGTAAGTGAGTTAGAATTTAGTCACGAGATGTATGGAGAGGGCTTCTATACTTTTTATATGGAGGTTACAAGATTAAGTGATTCTGTTGATTTACTTAACATCACAGTTTCTGAAAGATTAATTAGTAACATGGATTTAAGCATAGGAAAGGAAATAGTTGTACTTGGTCAATTAAGATCATACAATAAATTTGTAGATGGATCTAACAAATTAATTTTAACAGTATTTGCTAGAAACATTGAACCATGCATTGAAAAGAGTAAAAATCCTAATGAAATATTCTTAGATGGTTATATCTGTAAGGAGCCTGTATATAGAAAGACTCCATTTGGCAGAGAAATAGCTGATGTTTTATTAGCTGTTAATAGAGCATATAACAAATCTGATTATATACCTACTATTGCCTGGGGAAGAAATTCTAGATTCTGCCAGACTTTAGAAGTTGGTGATAATATAAGGGTATGGGGAAGACTACAAAGCAGAGAATACCAAAAAAAGATAAGCGAAACTGAAGTAATTAAAAAAGTAGCTTACGAAGTATCTATTTCTAAGATGGAAAGAGTTACTGAAGAAAGCGAAACTCTTAATGAAAACACTAGCAACAACACTGAACAAGGTGCAGTATAATATAAGCTTATAATAATAAAAAAGCTCCAAAATAATGGAGCTTTTTTATTATTAACAAATAAGTTTTTAATTTATTAACCTATGTAGTTTATACTATTTTCTAAGATCATCTAAAATTTTAGTCTTATCCTTAGTCTTATCATCTACATATTTGATTATTTTAGCAGGAGTACCAGCTACCACAACGCCAGCAGGAACATCATCTACAACTACAGATCCAGCAGCAACTACAGAACCCTGGCCAATTTTAACTCCTTCTAGGATAACTGAGTTTGCACCAATCATAACATCATCACCAATTTCACATGGGGATTTGCTAGGTGGTTCTAAAACGCCAGCAACTACAGCACCAGCACCTAAATGTACCCTGTTACCAATTTTTCCACGTGCACCAACTACGGCATTCATATCAATCATAGTTCCTTCGCCGATTTCTGCACCTATATTTATTACTGCACCCATCATGATAACTGCATTTTTACCAATACTTACACGGTCTCTAATTATTGCACCAGGTTCAATTCTGGCATCGACTGCTAATAAATCAAGCATTGGTATTGCAGAATTTCTTCTGTCATTTTCAACTCTAAATGATTTAATCTTATGCTTATTATCAAGTATTAAATCAGTAAGTTCCTCTGATTCACCAAATAATATATAAAAATTATTTGAACCGTAATATTCTATATTATCCATTTGGGCATCACTTAAATCTCCATTCACGTATATCTTCACTGGAGTAGATTTTTTTGACTCCTTAATAAAACGTGCTATTTCATAAGGGTCTGTTAAATTGTAATCCATAAATATCAATCCTTTCTTCTTTGAGTCTTAAGTAACAAGTACAGTTAATTTTATTATAATAGACACAAAAGGAAAATAAAAGATTAAATAGAAAAAAATGAAAAAACTTTACGGTTAATAGTATGTAATGTAAAATTAGTATAATGAAATAATTCTATTATTTGCTAGGGAATAATTTTTCGGGAGCTATTTTTAATAGAAATAAAGGCTTTATTAAAGGAGATGATTATATGAAGTTAGATAAAGGCTTAATTCAGGTATATACAGGAGATGGAAAGGGAAAGACCACAGCAGCCATTGGACAGGGAATACGTGCATATGGAAATGGGCTTAAGGTAATTATGGTCCAGTTTTTAAAAAGCGGCTATACTGGGGAACTTAAAGTGATTGAAGAATTAGGTGAAAATTTTAAACTATATAGGTTTGAGAAGAAAAGAGATTTTATCTGGAATCTTTCAGATGCAGAAATAGAAGAGGTAAAGCAGGAGGTAAGACAGGGCTTTGAATTTGTAAAAGAAGTTATTGCAGAAGGAAAATGTGATGTACTGATTTTAGATGAAATGATGGGTGTATTATCAAATGGCTTTATTACTGTTGATGAATTGAAAGCAGAGCTTTTAAGTAAGACGGCTAATATGGAAATTGTACTTACAGGCAGAAATGTTCCAGAAGAAATAGTGGAAGCAGCAGATCTTGTTACTGAAATGAAGCTTATTAAACATCCATTTGAAAAAGGGATTGGAGCAAGAAAAGGGATAGAGTATTAGATAAAAATGGTATAAAGAATTGGGGATGAGAATTTATGAATAAAAATTTAGTAAATGTAGAGATGTCAGGAATAAGAAAATTTTCTAACAAGGTGAAAAATATTGATGGAGCTATATCATTAACGTTAGGACAGCCAGATTTTAATGTGCCTGATGTAGTAAGGGATGGATTATTAAAGGCAATAAAGAATAATAACACTGTATACACAGAAAATGCAGGTATTTTATCTTTAAGAGATGAAATATCAAAATATTTAGGTAAAAGAAATATTAAGTATAGTGCAGATGAAATATGTATTACAGTAGGGGGCAGTGAAGCTTTATTTTCTATTTTTACAGCTTTAATTAACGCTGGTGATAAAGTGTTAATTCCTGACCCAGCTTATCCAGCATATGAAAGCATAGTAAAAATATTAGGTGGAGAAGTTATAAGATATTCTTTAAATAATGATTTTACCATTAATGTTGAAGAGATAAAAAATGCCGTTGAAAGTGGAGTAAAGTATCTGGTTTTATCGCTGCCATCAAATCCTACAGGAAGTATTTTATCTAAAAAGGAAAGAGATGAGCTTGCAGAAATAATTAGGGGTAATGAGGTAGTTGTTGTTACAGATGAAATTTATGAAGCTCTAATTTATGGAGAGTATTATTCCGTGGCTCAAGATGAAGAGCTTTTAGATAAAATAATCTATGTTAGTGGATTTTCGAAGATGTTCTCCATGACAGGGCTGAGAGTAGGATATTTTGCAGCTAAAAATAACCTTATGGAGCAAATTATGAAGGTCCATCAATACAATGTATCCTGTGCCGCTTCAATATGCCAGTATGCAGTAGTTGAAGGGTTGAAAAAAGGACTTGATGATGTTGAAAAAATGAGAGAAGTTTTTGACATGAGAAAAAATTATGTGGTAGGAGAATTAAAAAAGATGGGCCTTGAAGTAGTAGAGCCTAAAGGAGCATTTTATGTATTTCCATCAATTAAGAAATTTGGCATTAGTTCTGAAAAGTTCTGTGAAAAGCTTCTATATGACTATAAAGTGGCTTGTGTGCCAGGAAGTGCTTTTGGTGAGGGTGGAGAAGGCTATATTAGGATATCATACTGCTATTCTACAGAAGAACTTAAAGAATCATTATCAAGGCTGAGAACATTTATTAAAAGTTTAGCCTAGGTCTCGTGCCTTTTAAAGAATTAAATATTTATAACAAAACTATTAACCAAGATAAAGAGGTATTTTATGGTTAATAGTTTTTTATTTTTATCAATTTATCAATAGAAAAACAGCAAGGAAGATTAAATTATTACATAAATTTACTACTTAGATAATATATTAATAAAAAAATATTAAATTAATAAAAATTAATTAAATGCTGTGTTACATAGTCGTTTTTATAGCAGATCTAGAAAATCTAAAATGGTAATCGGTTGCCTAAAACTATATTTTATTATTAAATTATATACTTAAAAAGAATATAGGTTATTAAATTGGCAAAAAAAATATAAAATAATTAACAAATTGCGTTGACAAATTATCAAGATAAATTATAATTAAAATATGTAATATATCCAATAAAAGTAAATTATGGGGGCGATTAACAAATGTTTAAGTATATTTTAAAAAGATTACTTATGTGCATTGTTACTATCTGGGCCGTAGTAACTATTGTATTTTTCCTTGTAAGGTTGATGCCAGGAGGCCCATTTGAAGGTGAAAAAATAACAGCGGAGATGAAGGAAGTCTTAAATGAAAAATATGGACTTGATAAACCTGTAGGTGAACAGTATGTAATCTATATGAAAAATTTAGTCCAGGGTGATTTTGGGCAATCTATGAAATATAAAGGAAGAGAAGTTGAGGATACTATCAAAAATGGTTTTCCTAAATCAGCTAAGGTAGGGATAGTTTCAATTGTACTATCTGTTATCGTAGGTATTCTATTAGGAGTAATAGCCGCATTAAAGGCTGATAAATGGCCGGATAGATTGTGCATGTTTATTGCAACTTTAGGGGTTACAATACCTAGTTTTGTAATAGGATCGCTTTTGATTTTCATTTTTGCAACTAAGTTAAAGATTTTACCAATAACAGGATTAAACAGCTGGAAAAATTATATTATGCCAGTAATAGCTTTATCAGGAAGTTCAATGGCTTTTATCACAAGGCTTACTAGAAATAAGATGATGGACGTATTACAGTCAGATTATATAAGGACAGCAAGAGCAAAGGGTTTAAGTAGAAATAAAGTAATCTTTAAGCATGCATTAAGAAATTCTGTAATTCCTGTAGTTACTTATTTAGGACCATTAGTAGCAGCGGTGCTTACTGGATCTTTTGTTATAGAAAGAATCTTTGGTATTCCAGGGCTGGGGAATGAATTTACACAGACAATTACAAATAGAGATTATACAGCATTGCTTGGTGTATTAGCGTTCTATTGTACCTTTATAGTTGTTTGTAATTTATTAGTTGATATAGTTTACGTAATTATTGATCCAAGGATTAAATTAGAAGGGTAGGGAGGAGCATTATGGAAAAGGAACTTGCTTATAAAGTAAAAGAAATTAACGGGTTTACGGAAAATGATTATATTGAAGAAGAAATGTTTGCTCCTCTTCAGGGAAAAGAAAAGGAGTTAGTAGAAATTGAGAGACCTAGCATAGGGTATTGGAGCAATGCATGGAGAAAACTTAGAGAGAATAAAGTGGCATTATTTTCAATGATTTTAATTATTTTTATTATTTTGTGTGCAGTATTTGCACCAATCATAATTGAAAAAGTATGGGGATTTACTTATTATGGAATTGATTTAACTAATACAGATCAATCGCCAAACTTAACGCATTGGTTTGGAACAGATAATAAAGGAAGAGACTTATTTGTAAGGGTAATGTATGGCGCACGATATTCATTAATTATAGCCTTTGCAGCATCAGCAATGAATTTGTTAATTGGTGTAATATATGGAGGGATTGCAGGCTTTGCAGGAGGCAGAACTGATAATATTATGATGAGGATAGTTGATACCTTATATGCAATTCCAACAACAATTTATGTAGTGCTATTAATGGCAGTATTAAAAAGAGAAGGCTCTACAGGGCTAAGTTCAATTATTTTAGCAATGGCTATATCCTATTGGGTAGGTATGGCAAGGATAGTAAGGGGAGATATCTTACAGTTAAAGCAGCAGGAATTTGTTTTAGCAGCAAAAACTTTAGGAGCTTCCAAAAAGAGAATTCTTTTTAGGCATCTAATACCAAACTGTATAGGATCAATTTTAGTAACCATGACATTATTTGTACCATCTGCTATTTTTACTGAAGCCTTTTTAAGCTATATAGGATTAGGCTTAAATGCTCCACTGGCTTCCCTTGGTACTTTAGCCAATGATGCAAAAGGAGCACTTACTACCAATCCATATCAGTTGCTATTTCCAGCAGCAATGATATGCTTGATTATCTTAGCTTTTAATCTTTTTGGCGATGGCTTAACTGAAGCTTTAGATCCAAAACATCAAAAATAGGAGGGAAAGAAATATGGGAAATTTATTGGAAGTAAAAGACTTAAGAACATCATTTAAAACTCATATTGGAGATGTTAAAGCTGTGCGAGGTGTGGATTTTGAACTTAAGGAAGGTGAAGCATTAGGCATAGTTGGTGAATCAGGCTGCGGAAAATCAGTAACTATGATGAGCATAATGAAGCTTCTTAGTGAAAATGCAAGAATTGAGGCCCAGGGAATTAAATTTGACGGTAAAGATATTTATGAATTAAAGGAAAAGGAAATGCAAACTATTAGAGGTAATGATATGTCTATGATTTTCCAAGATCCTATGACATCCTTGAATCCTTTATATACAATTGGGGACCAGCTTACAGAACATTTAATTAAGCATAAGAAAATTAGTAAAAAGGAAGCATATCAAAAGGCTATCGAAATGCTTGATTTAGTTGGAATTCCAAGTCCAGAGCAAAGGATAAAACAATATCCACATGAGTTTTCTGGTGGTATGAGGCAGAGAGTAATGATAGCTATGAGTTTGATATGCGAACCTAAGCTGATAATCGCAGATGAGCCAACAACAGCCTTAGATGTTACTATACAGGCACAGATATTAGATTTAATGAAGGAATTAAAGAGTAAATTAAATACATCTATAATACTAATAACACATGATTTAGGGGTGGTAGCGGATTTATGTACTAGGATTAATGTAATGTATGGCGGCATAATAGTTGAAAAGGGTTCAGCAGAAGATATTTTTTATAGGGGAAGACATCCATATACCTGGGGACTATTAAGGAGTGTACCAAATCCTAAGAGTGAAAAGAAGGAAAAGTTAAAACCTATTAATGGACAACCACCTGATCTGCTTAATCCGCTAGCAGGATGTCCTTTCGCAGCAAGATGTGAGTACGCTATGAAAATATGTATTAAACAGCAGCCACCATTATTTAAATTGGAAGAGGGGCATGAAGCAGCTTGCTGGTTATGTCACAAAGATGCACCTAAGGTAAATGAAATTTAGGAGGATAGGCAATGGAGAAGAAAAATGATTGGTTGGAAGAGAAAAAAGATGTAATTTTAGAAGTTAAAAATTTAAGCAAGTTTTTCCCTGTGAAAAAAAGCCTGTTTTCAACAAAAAGCTTTGTAAAAGCAGTAGATGATGTTTCATTTACTATTAAAAGAGGTGAGACTTTAGGATTAGTCGGCGAATCAGGATGTGGAAAAACTACTATTGGCAGAACCATATTAAAGTTATATGAACCAACATCAGGTAATATAATTTTTAATGGGAAAGATATTACACAATTTAGTGAAAAGGAAATGCTGCCTTTAAGGAGAAAAATGCAGATGATTTTCCAGGATCCTTATGCTTCATTAGATCCAAGAATGACTGTAGGAGATATTGTTGGTGAAGCTATTGATATCCATGATTTGTGTAAAGGTGAAGAAAGAGAAAAAAGAATTAGGTTTCTTTTAAATAAGGTTGGCTTAAATGGCAGTCAGATTAATAGATATGCTCATGAGTTTTCTGGTGGACAGAGACAGCGAATAGGAATTGCCAGAGCATTAGCTGTAGAACCGGATTTTATAGTGTGTGATGAGCCAATTTCAGCTTTGGATGTTTCTATCCAGGCGCAGGTAATAAATATGTTAGAAGAGCTACAGGAGGAATTAGGATTGACATATTTATTTATAGCTCATGACCTTTCAATGGTTAAACATATTTCAACACATATTGGAGTAATGTATTTAGGTAAGCTGGTAGAAAAGGGAACTAGTGATGAAGTTTATAATGAAGCATTACATCCATATACAAAGGCTTTATTATCAGCAGTACCTATACCAGATCCAAAGGTGGCAAAGGCCAATAAAAGAATTGTCTTAGAAGGTGATATTCCTTCGCCAATAGATCCGCCACCTGGCTGCAGATTTAAGGGCAGATGTAAATATGCCACAGAAAAGTGTGGTAAAGAGGAACCATTGCTTAAAGAAGTTAAACCAGGACATTTTGTAGCATGTCATCTTTTTGATTAACATTATAGACATAAAGTTATCGTGGGAAATGGGAGACAACAGCTAGTTTATTAAAGCTAATAGTAATTATTTTAATATTATTTTAATTATTAGTAATATATTGCATAAGCAATTAAGATAAATAAGATGATAGTGTAAAGTTTGCTATGAAAAAATATGCTATTGCCTATTTTTGAAAAGTAACACAAAAAAGCTATTTAATAT
>CAKVNP010000022.1 GCA_934777095.1 uncultured Clostridium sp.
AGGTGGTACTTACACTGATAATGCTATAAATTTAGCAAAAAATGAATTATTAAACAATGGTAGACCAGATAGCCAAAAGGTAATTATTTTACTTACAGATGGTGAAGCTAATGATACTAATGCAGCGCTTAGAGCAGCAGAAGATGCGAAGGCTGCTGGGATAGTATTCTATACTATTGCGGCTCTAAGTGAAGGTGCAAATGTTGAAAGTAGTGCGCCAAATAAATTACTAGTTCAAATGGCAACTACTGGAGCACATCATCACTTTGTACTAGGAGCAGTTGGAATTGATGAAGTTTATAAGAGAATAGCAAAAGAAATAGGTGTATCAGCTGCTTATAATGTAAGCATTACAGAAACAGTAGCTGATCAATTTGAAATTGTACCAGGTTCTTATAATAGTTCAATTCCACAACCTACAGTTAAAGATAACACTTTAGTGTGGAATATGAATGAAGTTAAGGAGACTACATTCCAAGTGAAATATAAAGTAAAGGCAAAAGCAGATACTGCAGCCGGAACATATAATATATCTTCAGGATCAACAATTCAGTATTTTGATTATGCTGGTAAAGAGTTTAACTTTGCAGTGAAAAATACTAGCATAAAAGTTATGGATTTTGCACCAATAATATCTTCAACATCAATTGATAGAGCCAATATAACAGGTGGAGAGAGTATCACTATTAAAGGTGAATACTTCAGAGAAGGCGCAACAGTAAAATTTGGAACTAAATTAGCTACAGATGTAGTTGTTGTTGATAGTAATACTATTACAGCAACAGTGCCAGTTGGAAGACAAGGAAATACAATGATTACAGTAACTAATTTAGATAGTCAATCAGCTAGTTGCGATTTTTATTACTATGGGGATGTAATAGTATCTTCAATAAGTCCAGTAACTGGGCCTTTTGCAGGTGGAAAAAGTGTTTCTATTAGTGGGGCTAATTTCATGTCTGATGTAAAGGTGTATTTTGGAGACCAAGAAGCACAATCTACAACATTTTATAATTCTACTTATATTTCAGTAAAAACTCCTAAAGCAATTGAAGCTGGAGCTGTTGATGTTAGAATTGCTAATGGGGATGGAACAGAAATAGTATTAAAAGATGCATATACTTATGAGGAAGAAATAGTTAAAAAGCTTGAAATAAATTCATTAGGTGTTACTTCAACAACAGTTGATTCTACAGTAAAGACTCATATTTATGGAGATAATATTGTAGAAGGTTGTAAAGTATATTTTGGAACTGAAGAAGCAACAGTTTTAAATTACTATAATAAACAAGATATTGTAGTTCAAGTTCCAGCAAGCAGTGAAAAAGGATTTGTAGATGTGACAATCGAAAATCCGGATGGAACAACAGCTATTCTTGAAAATGCTTTTGAATATTATAGAGTAGAAGATATAGTTTTACCAGCACCTGAAATAACTTCAATTTCAGAAACATCAGATACAGTTAATGGTGGTAAATCAATTTATATTGAAGGTTTAAATTTTGATAAAGATTTAAAGGTAACTTTTGGAGATGAAGAAGCTACAGTTGCAAGTTATTATTCAGCAAAAAGAATTAGAGTAAAAGTTCCAGCAGGAGAAGAAGGAGTAACTTCAATAACTGTTACTAATCCAGATGGACAAAGTTTCACTCTAGGTGATTGTTTTGAATATATAGCTCTTCCATCAGAACCAGCACCAGAAATTACATTACTATCAGGAGATACAGATACAGAAGTTGGAGGAAGCTCAATTTATATTGAAGGATCAAACTTTAAAAGTGGCCTTTCTGTAATGTTTGGTGATGAAGAAGCAACAGTATTAAGTTATTACTCTGCTAAAAAAATAAGAGTAAAAGTTCCTGCTAATGATGTTGGGATAGTTTCAATTACAATTACAAACCCAGATGGGCAAAGTTGTGTAATGGAAGATGCTTTTACTTATACTTTGTTAACACCAGTTGTTACAAGTATTAACGTAACTAGTGCGGAGATATCAGGTGGAGTTAATGCTATAATTTATGGAAGTAAATTTGATAGCAGCTGTAAAGTGTACTTTGGAGATGTAGAAGCAAGCATTACGAGTGTGACTTCTTCAAATATAAGAGTTGTAGTTCCTGCAGTTACAGAGTCTGGAACTGTAGATGTTAGAGTTGTAAGAGCAAGTGGAGCAGAAGGAGTATTAGAAAATGGATTCACTTATAATGAACCTGCACCTACTCCAGTTCCTACAATAGAGTATTTCTCAACAAGAGGAACATTAGCTAGTAAAATAACTGAATGTTCACCAGATGATGGTGTATATATATATGGTGATAATTTTAATATAGTTGATACTATGGTAAATATATACGATACAAATGATCAGCTAATACAAACTATTAAACCATTAAGTCGTTATAGTGTAAAAAAATTAAGATTTAGAGTACCTAAAACGCTTGCAGGAGGTGAGTATAAAATTACAGTTTCAAATATTGCAGATGGAACTGAATCAGATGCCGCTATGCTAACTGTTAAATAATTAAATATAAGTATGTTGGCCGAATTTAGTGATTTGAACTAAATTCGGCTTTCTTATAAGAATTTAGTGTGAATTATAGATATATTTTTTATTTTATGCTAAATTTCTATAGTGATATAACGATAATAAATTATAAGAAATGTATGGAGGTAGAAGTAATGAATATTAAAGGAATAGGTACACAAAACAGTATAAATGTTTATAATATAAATTCGTGTAAAAATATTCAATCAACAAATATCATACAAGCAAAAGATAGTATAGAAATATCTAACATAGGTAAAGTTTTAAATTCATATGATGCGTCTGATATAAAAATTGATAATAGTGAAAAAATACAAAGAATTAAGGAACAGTTAGCTAATGGGACATATAAGGTAGATTCTAAGCTTACGGCTCAAAGTATTGTTAATGCAATAAAAGAAGGTAAAGAAATTGATGAGTAATCAGCTTTATAATATTTTAAAAAAAGAAGAAGAAGCTATTGGTGAGTTGTTGCAAGTGCTAGAAAAACAACATACTAAAATATTAGAAAATGATCCAATTGAATTAAATATGGTAACAGATGAAATACAATTAATAAATAAAAAAGTTGCCGAAGCTGAGGTTGCTAGAAGAAAACTTGTTGGTAACAAAAAAATAACTGAACTTATGACTAATGATAATAGTAAAGAAATAGATAGAGTTCTGAGAGATATAAAAATAATATTAACTAATATTCAACTGCAAAAGGACACGAATGATTTGTTAATAAAACAGAAGTTAAGCTATACAAATAAAATTTTAAGCATAATAAATCCAAGAAGAGATGTTAAAACATATAACTCTTATGGAAAAATATAGATAGAGGTGAAATATGGCGAGTATATTTTCAACATTAAATACATCGAAAATGGGGATGTCGGTACATCAGGGAGCAATCAATACTACATCACATAATGTAGCTAATGCTTCAACGACAGGATTTTCTAGACAAAGAGTAAATATAGTAACTAATAGACCTATTAGTTTAGGGGGAGAAGCTGGACAAGTAGGTACAGGAGCGCAGATTGCAGCTATAGAAAGAGTAAGGGATTCATTTGTAGATTATCAAGTAAGGGTTGAAAGTTCTGAATTAGGTAAGTATTCTGTTAAATCAGATTATTTATCTCAAGTAGAAGGAATATTTAATGAACCTTCAGATACATCAATATCAACTACTATTTCTGAATTTTTTGATGCTTTTCAAGAGTTATCAAAACAAAGTACAAGTTCAAGCACAAAAGTAGTAGTGGCACAAAAGGCACAAGCTTTATGTGATATATTAAATTCTACATATAGAAAATTAGAAACACTGAAAACAAATACTCAAACTAATATACAGTCTGGTATAAAAGAAGTAAATAGTATTCTAGATCAAATAGCAACATTAAATGATCAAATAAGAGTTGTAACTATTACTGGGGATACACCAAATGATTTGATGGATACTAGAGATTTATTGATCGATAAATTGAGTAGTAAATTTAATATTCAGATAGACAAAAAGCAATTTAACGGAAATAATGTTTTGGCAGAAGATTTAGCTGGAAGTAATCTAGCGCCATTAGTAAATTCTGCACCGAATGGAGATTATACTAGATTATCATATATTTCTAGTATGGAACAACAAGCAGATGGATCATATGAGGTTACATACTTTGTTAATGGTGATACCAATAAACAAGAAACAGTTATGATAACCGATTTAAGTGATGAAGATGCTACCTTAATGCAAAAGTATGGAATAATCTTAACTGATGTAAATGGGCAAGTTGTTGATTCTAATGGGCAAGCAGTTGCAGGAACTGTTTCATATAATAATTTAACTTTATTATGGCCAGCTAAAGGTGAATTAGCTGGATGTGCTGAAGTACAAGATAGTATTCAAAGTTATATGGATCAATTAGATAAAATGGCAAATGCATTAGCTTTATCAGTAAATACTATTTATAGTGGAGAAGATGTTGAAAATGCAGATAATTTATTTTTTGTAGTTTCAGGTACAGATACGGAAAAAGGAATTACAGCGAAAAATATTTCTATAAAAAAAGAAATAATTGATAATCCATCTATTATTAAAACAGGGAAAGATGAAAATTCTGGTGAAGGTGATGGCTCAAGAGCTTTAGCTATAGCAAGATTACAAAATACGTTGCTAAATATCGCTTCTATAGGTAATTTAACTAGAGAGGAGTTATTTGCTAAGGGAATATTTGAATTTGGTGATGCAGATAACTTATCACTAAAAAATGATAAAAATGGAACTAAAGTAGAATCATATTTTCAAGATATAGTAGATAAACTAGGTGTTGAATCACAATATGCATCAAGAGTTCAAGCTAATCAGGAAGAGTTATTAGGCGCTATTGAACTAAATAGATTATCAATATCTGGTGTATCTTTAGATGAAGAAATGACAAATTTAATTCAATTCCAACAAGCTTATAGTGCGAATGCTAAAGTGATTAGCACAGTAAGTGATATGTTAGATGTAATAATTGGATTAGTATAAAGGAGGGACAAAAATGAGAGTCACTAATAGTATGATGTCAGCATCGTATCTAAAAAATTTAAATAAAAATTTAAATAATTTAAATATAATTAATAATCAGCTTACTACTGGAAAAGAAATAAGCAAACCATCTGATAATCCTTTTAAGACTGCAAGAGTAATGCAACTTTATTCAGATATTGCAACTAATAAGCAATATAATGAGAATATTGTAGATACATCAAATTGGCTTGACACTACAGATACAGCACTAAGTCAATTAGGAGATGGTATTGAAAGAATAAGAGAGCTTATGGTATCAGCAGGTAATGCTACATATGGAAGTGATGAATTAGGAGCTATTAAAGATGAAATAAATGAAAAAATAAATGAAATAGCCCAAGTAATGAATACCAATTACGAAGGTAAATATATTTTTGGGGGAACTAAATGTGCTTCAAAACCTGTTGGTGTAGTACAAGATGCCAATGGAAACAATAAATTAGTATATCTAGATTCAGAAGGTAATCAAATTGATGATACTACTGATGAAGGCAAAAAGCTTTTAGCACAAATGGGAACAAATTTGAAGGTTGAGGTTTCTAATGGGGTAGTAATGGAATATAGCGTAGGTGCTACTGAGCTTATGAATGTTAAGGAAGCAGATGGTACTGTAAGTGTAGATGTTATGTCGTTACTTAATGATATAGTTAATAACTTGGATGCACAAAAAACAGAAGAT
Organism: uncultured Clostridium sp.; assembly: GCA_934777095.1. Taxonomy (GTDB): domain Bacteria; phylum Bacillota; class Clostridia; order Clostridiales; family Clostridiaceae; genus Clostridium. Next base: position 5,770 of record CAKVNP010000022.1, read on the forward strand.
TTAATTGGTACTAATTTATCTGATATAGATAAGGATCTAGCTAACATAAATACTGTAAGAGGACAAGTTGGAGCTAAACAAAATAGAATGGAAGCTGCAGAAACTCAAAATGAAGATCAAAATCTAAATTTAAAGGAAGTATTATCTAATATTGAAGATATTGATTTAGCAGAAAAGACTATAGAGTTTGCCACTTTACAGGCGGTGTATCAAGCAGCACTTCAAGTTAGTGCATCTGTAGTTCAATTATCAATATTAGACTTTATTTAATAGAAAAGGGGCAAAAAGAAATGGAGATATTATCGCCTGTTCATGGTAAAATAACTTACAGCGAGGATGAAGTATTAAAATTTGAAAAAGCAATACCAGGATTTGAAGAAATACAAAAATATATAATAAGGGATATAGATGAAGAAAGTTCATTTAAAATATTGCAAGCAATTGATAATCCTAATATATGTTTTGTAATAATTTCACCATTTGATGTTGAAGAAGAATATGAAATTGAATTAAATGATGAAATAATAAAAAGACTAGGAATCGAAAAGAGTGAAGATGTAATACTATATTCATTAGTTACATTAAATTCAAATCCTGATAAAATAACTGTAAATTTAAAAGCACCAATAATTATCAATATTTTAACTAATAAAGGTGAACAATTTATAGTGGATAAGGAAAAATATAAAATTAAGCATCCTCTTATGAAAGGTTGATAAATATATGCTTATTGTAACAAGAAAGAAAAATGAAAGTATTTTAATTGGTGATAATATTGAAGTTTCAATAGTTGGAATAGAAAATGGGACAGTTAAGCTCGCTATTAATGCACCGAGGGAAATTCAAATATTAAGAAAAGAACTTTTAGTAGAAGTTGAAAGTGAAAATAAAGAAGCCGCTAATTTAAATATGGATATATTAAAAAATATAAAAATTAAGTAAGATAGGTCGGGGGAAAGAAATGAATCCAAATGCTTATAATATATATAAAAATAATAGTGTAACATATTCTTCAAAAGAGCAGCAATTATTAATGCTTGTAGATGGTGCAGTGAAATTTGCTAAGAGGGGTAAATTTGCTATACAGGAGAAGAATATTCAGGAGGCACATAATAATATTATGAAAACTCATGCCATATTTACTGAATTAAAAGTTACGTTAGATACTAATGCTGGTGAATGGGCTGAAAATTTATTTCAAGTATATACATTTATTAATAAAAGGTTAATTGCGGCAAATATAAAAAAAGATGAACAGATAATGGATGAGGCTATTAGATTAATTGAAAGTATAAGAGATTTATGGCATGAAGCTTATGAAGCAAGCAAAAAATAGAATGGAGGGTGATTTATGACAAGAATATCTGGAATAACGAGTGGAATTGACACAGAAGCATTAGTAAAAGATATGATGACTGGTTATCAAAGTAAAATTGATAAAACAGAGAAAAATAAGATAGTTTTACAATATAAGCAAGAAGCATACCAAGGAGTAACGAAGAGTCTAAGTGATTTTTATGATAAATATTTTTCGGTAAGTAGTAAAAATTGTATCACTTTAAGTAGTGCATGGAATAATACTATATTTACCTCCTCAAATTCTTCTGCAGTAGATGTAAAGGGAAGTAGTTCAGCGATAGTTGGAAATTATTCTGTAGAGGTTTCTCAATTAGCTACTAAAACAACTTGTAAACTAACAGAGAAAGAATTAGATGGATTGAGTAAGATAACTATTAATAATGGGAAAGAAGATGTAGAAATTGATCTTACTTCAGCTTATAAAGATGGTAAGTTAGATATGAATAAGCTAGCATCAGCTATTAATACTCAAATGTCTACTAAAGGTGTTACAGCAAGTTTTAGTACTATATCAGGAGGCCTTGTTATTCAAAGTAAGAATTCAGGTGCTAGTGAACAACTTCAAGTAAAGTATGAAACTGCTAGTGGAGCATATGATGCAGCAATAACTCAGGGGACAGATTGTGAATATAGTATATCTGATGGAGTTAATCCACCGTATGTTCAGAAATCGACAAGTAATTCTGTGACAGTTGATGGAATAAACTTTACTTTTAAAGAAGTTACTAATGGGAAGCCTGTTAAAATATCTGGTGAAAGTAATGTTGAACAGGTGAAAGATAATATAGTTAACTTTATAAATGATTATAATGAATTAATAACTAATTTAAATACTTTAGTAAATGAAAAGTATGACTCGGATTATCTACCATTAATTGATAGTGAAAGAGAAAGTATGACAGAAACTCAAATTGAATTATGGGAGAAAAAATCTAAGACGGGCTTATTAAGTAAAGATTCAGATATAAAAAGAATTATTAGAAGTTTGAAAGATACCATGAGTTCAGTGTTAGGAACTAGCTTAAATAAAATAGGAATAGAATCAGTTAGTAGCTTTGGTGATAATAAAAATGGTACATATACTATTGATGAAGAAAAGTTAACTAAGGCATTAACAAATGATTTTGATAGTGTAAAAAATTTATTTTTAGATAGTACAAAAGTCACAGAAAGTGTTGATAACGATGGAAAGCCAATTAGCACAGTTTCAAAAAATAGTATTTTAGAGAAAATGAAGAGTATTCTTTATTCAGAATCTATTTCTACTAGTGGTGCTCTTATTAAAAAAGCTGGACTAGAGAAAAATCCATCTCTAAATAGTACTTTAAAATTACAGATAGAAAAATATGAAACAAAACTTAAAAGTTTAGACACTTGGTTTGCAAAGAAGGAAAATTTATTATATAAGAAATTTGCTAATATGGAAAAATCAATGACATTAATTAATAATCAATATTCTTCTTTATCAGCATTATTTGGTATGTAAATATGATTGATGAATTAATGGACAGGTATATAAAAATTTCCAATAAGATAATTACTTCGATAAAAGAGTATAATGAAGAAGAGTGTGAAGCAATTATATTGGAAAGAAGAGAGATAATTGATCAAATAAGTTCTTTGGGACAAAGTAAAGAGCAAATTAGTCTATTTATGGAGAAATATAATATTGCAACAAAAGATATTGAAGTTGTAAAGGCTATAGAAACTAGAAGAAATGATTTAAAAGATGAGTTAATTTCTTTAAGAAAACAGAAAAATGCTTCTTCAGTATATGGGAAGCAGTATAGTGATATAAATTTTATAAATAAAAAAGCATAAAAGGCTAAAGTGATTATAAATAAATACGATATATATATTGTAAGATAATATAATCAAATTTATTTTTGAGTAAGAAAAATAACTAAAAAGTATAAAGTTATTTTAAAACCAACCGATAAATAATTATGAAAAGTTGTAAAACTACTTTCACAATAGTGAAAAGTTTTAAATATATAAATTTAGACAAGGATGTCGTTTAAAATCAAGGAGGAATTACATTATGGTAATCAATACTAACATGGCTGCTTTAACAGCTAACAGAACTATGAACGCTAACGCTAAGGCTGCTGCTTCAGCAAGTAACAAATTAAGTACAGGATACAGAATAAACGGAGCTGCTGATGATGCTGCTGGTTTAGCAATATCTGAAAAAATGGAATCTCAAATCAGAGGTTTAGAGCAAGCTTCAAGAAACGCTTCAGATGGGATTTCTTTAGTACAAACTGCTGAAGGTGCTTTAGCTCAAACAACAGATATAATTCAAAGAATGAGAGAATTATCAGTACAAGCTTCTTCAGATACTTACACAACTGAAGATAGAAATTCTATCCAAATTGAAATCAATCAATTAGCTTCAGAAATTACAAGAATTGCTGAAGAAACTGAATTCAATGGAATGGGATTATTAAATGGAAATAAGACTGACTTAGCTATCCAAGTTGGAGCTAATGCAGGTCAACAAATAACTGTTTCATTACAAATAATGACTGCTGATGAATTAGGAATAGATTCTTTAGTTGTAAGTAGTGCAGGTGATGCTAATAAAGCAATTTCTTCATTAGATGTTGCATTAAAAACTGTAAGTGACTTCAGAGCTTCTTTAGGTGCTAAGCAAAACAGATTAGAATACACTATAACTAACGTTGATAACACAGCAGAAAACTTAACTTCAGCTCAATCTACATTAAGAGATGCTGATATGGCTGCAACAATGGTTGAGTTCTCAAAATACAATGTATTACAACAAGCTGCTCAATCAATGCTTTCACAAGCTAACTCAAATCAACAAAACGTATTATCATTATTAAGATAATTAAATGTTTTAAAGGGGCTGTTGCAAAATGCAACTAGCCGATAAATTGCAAAAAAGCGGATTCAATAAGAATCCGCTTTTTTGCATAAACTGTTAGTATGAAAATCAATAATTATATAAATTATGAAAATTTATATAATACTAACTATCAATTAGTATTACCATTAGAAACAAATTTTATGATACCAGAAAATGATTCTGTAAGATTGCTAAACAAAGTATTGGCGGGACTTGATTATTCAGAACTATTAAGAACATATTCTACTTATGGTAGAAAATCAGCAATCTCACCAGTAACCCTTTTTAAAGTATTAGCTTATGCAAACATGGAATGCATCTATAGTTCTAGAGATATAGAAAAAGCATGTAGAAGAGATGTCAATTTTATGTGGCTTTTGCAGGGGCAAAAGGTACCGGATCATAGTACTATAGCTAGATTTAGAAGAAATAGATTAAGTAGATGTATTGAAAATTTATTTTTTCAAATCATTAATCTACTTTTTGATATGCAAGAACTTAAATTTAAAAATATATTTATTGATGGAACTAAAATCGAAGCGAATGCAAATAAATATAGTTATGTATGGTTAAAAACTACAAAACAACTTTTAGATAAATTACTTGATAGAATAGATACTACTCTAAAAGATTTCAATGAAAAATTTAAAACTTCATTTAAAAATAATCAAATATATGAAATATTAGATTTTTTAGCTGCACAAAAGAATATTTTACATATTGATTTTGTATTAGGCAAAGGTAAAAGAAAAACTTCCATCCAAAGATATACAGAATTATTTAACGAATTTGCTGAAAGATTGAACAAATATAATAAAGCTTTAGAGCTATTTAACGGAAGAAATAGCTATTCAAAAACTGATATAGACGCAACTTTCATGCATATGAAAGAAGATCATATGCGTAATTCACAGCTAAAACCAGCTTATAATGTTCAATTTGGAGTTGAGGGAGAAAATATATTGTTGGTGTATATGTATCAAGTGATAGGACTGATTATGCAACATTAATTCCATTATTAGATAAAATAGAAAATAATTTATCTCATCGCTATAAAAGTGTTACTGCTGACGCAGGGTACGAAAGCGAAGAAAATTATATTAAACTGGAGCAACGTAAAATAAAAGCATTTATAAAGCCATCCACATATGATACCGTTAAAAAACGAAGTTTTAAATCCTTAATAGGTCGCCATGAAAATATGATATATGATGAAAGTGATGATTTATATATCTGCCATAATAATAAGAAATTACATAAAGTAGGTACTAAAACACGTAAAAGTAAAAGTGGGTATACTATAATTTTAACTATTTATAGATGTGATGATTATTGTGATTGTCAATATAAAAGTAAATGTACAAAATCAAAAGGAAATAAGCAAATAGAAATTTCAAAAGTATTAATTTTAAAAAGGAATGAGTCGCTTAAAAATGTTACAAGTCCAAGAGGAATAATATATAGAATTAACAGATCCATCCAATCTGAAGGAACTTTTGGGATAATGAAACAGGATAAAAAATTTAGTAGATTTTCATTGCGAGGAAAAGCTAATGTTACAACTGAAATTTTATTAAAAGCTATTTCTTTAAATATTGAAAAATTACATAATAAGATTCAAAAGAAATGCACTAGGAAATTATTTCATTTTCCGAAAAGAAAATAAGCTTGGACCAAACACAGGGGTTATTAAAAACCTCTGTTTTCTATGCTTGTAAATAATTTTTTGCTATAAATTACAATGTATATTATTTAAAACATTAAAAAGCAAAAAATAAGGCCGCCACAAAAGTAAATTTATTTACTTTTGCGACAGCCCCTTTTTATTATTTTTATTGGGTGAAATTTTATGATAAAGAATTAGAAAAATCGGACGAAAGATAAATATAAAAAGTTGTGAGGAGAATAGAATATGGAAAAAAATCAAGAAAAAAATGAAGCATTAGTAATGTTAAATGGATATTTAGATAGATTAATACCAGGAATAGATGAAATGGTAAATAATTTTTATGAAGGAAATGAAAGTTTTGCTTTGGAGAAGCTGACAGTAATTTGTGATGGACTTCAATGGAGTCTTAGAGTTTTAAATGTTACAAAAGATGTAATAGAACTAGGGGATAAGGTGGATTCATTAGTTGAACAATTTAATTCTATAGTAGAAGCTTTAGAAAATGAAGATTATATACTTGTATCAGATTTATTTAATTATGAAGTTAAAGACTTACTTCAAAGTATTAAAGAAGAAATTGAAAAATTTGTTTAGTGATAAGTTATGAATATTGAGGTATTATTATCTAAAAATGATAAAAAGGTAATTAAAGTTAATAATATATCTGTAAATGGTAAGAAAAATGAAACTTCTGAAACAGAAGTTAATGTAAAAGTAG
>CAKVNP010000023.1 GCA_934777095.1 uncultured Clostridium sp.
TAGTTTTAAATATCTTTTGTTTTTCTACTATGGCTTCAATGGCAAATAATTTATCTCTTAAAGAAGCTGCTTTCTCAAATTCTAATTTCATAGATGCATCTTCCATTTCTTCTTTAAGCCTTTTTTTGATAGATGTATCCTTACCGCTTAATATATCTATGATTTCATTTATCATTTTCCAGTATTCATCTTTTGATACATATCCTCCACATGGGCCAAGGCATTTTTTAATATGATAGTTTAAGCATGGCCTTACCTTTTCTCCACCTTCTTTAATAGATAGCTTACATGTTCTCATCGGAAATATCTTATTGATTAAGTTCATTGTCTCATATACCGCTGTACCATTTGTATATGGCCCAAAATATCTGCTGCCATCCTTAGCATAAGACCTAGTAACAAACACTCTTGGAAAATCATCTTTTACTGTTATTTTAATAAATGGATAAAACTTATCATCTTTAAGAAGAATATTATATCGCGGACTATACTTTTTTATAAGATTACACTCTAAAATTAAAGCCTCCATTTCAGAATCTGTTACTATGTATTCAAATTCAGCTATATTCTTAACCATTACCTTTACTTTTTCTGAATGGTTTTTAGAATTCTGAAAATAACTTTTAACTCTATTTTTTAATATCTTTGCTTTACCAACATAAATCACTTCACCAAGGGAATTCTTCATCAAATACACCCCTGGCTTTGAAGGAAGATTCTTTAAATGATACTCAAAATCAAACACACTATTCACTTCCTTTAAATTTTGCTAATTCATCATTAAAAAAAGGAGGCTAAAGCCCCCTTTTTTGAAGAGCTTGCTCTTCTATATTAATATCCTAGTACTGCTTTTCTGACAACTAAGCTTGCTATTTCTGCTGCTCCTGTTGCTCCACTTTCACCATTTTCCACAATAACTGCTACTGCAATTTGTGGATCATCTATTGGTGCAACTGCTATAAACCATCCGTGTGGTATAGCATCTGTTCCATCAGCAAGTTTATAGTCTGCTGTTCCTGTCTTTCCACCAGCATTTGTTCCATCAAAAGCTGGCCATCTATATATATTGTTTGAAACTAAGTATTGCATATATCCTTTTACTGTTGATGCAATATTAGCTGAAATAACCTGTCTTATTTCATTACTTTCTAATTCTTTAACAGTATTTCCTTGGCCATCTACTATTTTATTTACTAATTTTGGCTCCATCATTACACCGTCATTAGCTACAGTAGCTGCTACTAAAGCCATCTGCATTGGTGTAGCTAATACGCTTCCCTGGCCAATTCCACTTTGTGCAATATTTCCTTCTTCATAACTTTGTAAGGTAGGGAATCTGCTGGCTGTTACAGTAAGACCAACTCCTTCAATTACAGAGTTAAAGCCGAAGTTTTCTGCTGTAGCCTTAAGTTTGTCATTTCCTAATTCCATTGCTAATGAACCAAATACAAAGTTACTAGAAACTCTGTAGGCATATCTTAAATCAATAGTTCCATGAGCCTGATATGCAAAGTTATTTAATTCAGAACCATCAGCAAAAGTAATCTTACCTACATCATTAAACTGCCTATCTGCTATACCTGGTATATTTTCTAAAGCAGATGATAAAGTTACAGTTTTAAATACTGATCCTGGTGGATATAATCCATCAATAGATCTATCTATCAGTGGACTGTTATCAGCATCACCTTCATTTGCTAAGGTAATTTCATATTCTAAATTATTAGGGTCATAACTTGGTTTTGATACCATAGCTAAGATTTCACCTGTTTTAGGATTTAATGCTACTACTGAACCTTTATTATCACCTAATGCATCATATGCGACCTGCTGAAGTGCTGAATCTAAAGTAGTTACTATTCCATTTCCTACTTTTTCATTGCTGCCATCACTTACTCCGATATTAGATACAAATTTCTTGAAGTTTTCCTTGAAATTCATTTTACCTGTTGCTGCATAATCTTCTTTAATGCTATCAATTAAATTACTCACTTTGACAGTACTGATAAACTGTCTAAATCCATTACCTATAGAATTGCTTTTAGTAAGCTCATCCTCGTAAACAGCTTCAAGTCCTGTAAGTCCATAAGTTGTGTCACTATAGCCCACTTCATGAGCAAAAAGTTCACCATATAAATAAGTTCTTTTTTGAGTAAGTTCACTTTCCCTTTCACTAGAAGTAAGAGGTGTTCCATTTCTATCATAAATAGTACCTCTTAATACTTCATTCTTCTTGGCAATTACTCTGACATTAGCAGGGTTTTCTGCTATATCTGGGCCTTTAAATACCTGAAAATATGTTATATATGATATTAACGCCACAAAACAGAATAAAAATACTATCATTACATGTTTTACGCTATTAGCTAATTTATTATCATCCATATTCTATGCCTCCTCTGAAACCTTTTGTAATATTCCAAGTGCAAAGAATATTGTAAGTACTGAAGAACCACCATAACTTAAGATAGGTAGTGTTATACCAGTAAGAGGAATTACACCAAATATTCCTCCGATGATTACTAAAGTCTGGCAGGCAATCATCGTACTAAAACCAACTACTGCTAATTGTGAGAATTTATCATTTGTCACATAAGCAGCTCTTATACCTCTAAAGAATAAAAGGAAATATACTATCATTAAGCCTACGGAAAATATAATACCAAATTCCTCACAAATTGCTGCATAAATAAAATCTGAATCATTTACTGGAATATTTTCTACAAATCCCTGTCCTAGGCCGCTTCCTATCAAGCCTCCTGATGAAATAGCATATAATGACTGTACCAATTGATACCCTGCATCATTAGCATAATCCCAAGGATTTCTCCAAATCATTACCCTGTTTCTTACATGGGCAAATAAATTATAGGCCAGTACTGCACCAGCACTAGCTCCACCTAAGCTTAAAAATACATATAGCTTTTTAGATGTTGCCACATATAACATACTTAAAATAATTCCAAAGAAAATAAGTGCTGAACCTAAATCAGCCTGCAGAACTAAGCATATTATTGAAAATACAGATACCAAGGCTGGTATCCATAACTGCTTGATATCATCTCTTATACTTCCATGATCTTCATAGTCTGATAAAGCTGCCGCTAAATACAAGACAAGCGTTATCTTCCCGAATTCAGATGGCTGTATGGAAAACCCTCCTATTGAGATCCAGTTGTAGGCTCCACCAATTGCTGCTGATCTGGTAATTTTAGCATAAAGATATGCTGATGGCATAAGTACTAAAGTCGCTATCATATACATCTTTTTATACTTTGCAAACTTGCTAAAATCAGGAACTATTGCTACAACCATAATAAAACCTATTATTCCTACTGTTACCCATATAAGCTGCTTAATTGCTGTTCCTCTTTCAATTCTATAAAGCATTGCTATACTTACTACTGCCAATATACTTGCAAATATTAAGATAAATTTATCACCATCTGGATAGTACTTTCTAATGACAAAGTTGGAATAGCCTATTAATATACATAGAGCTACTCCCATAAATATTGCAAATACATCGAAAGAATCACCTATTAAAGCTAGGTTGGTAAAAAGCAACAAGCATAGTAAGTATATTAATCTTAATACTCTTTTTTCTTGTTTAAATCCTTTCATGCATTACACCCCTATTATTTTCCTGATTTTAGAACTCTAAAAATAGCACTTCCTATTTTAATTCTATCATCCGTATCTAACTTGATTTTATCTTCAACTCTTTCATCATTTACAAATGTACCATTTGTACTATTTAAGTCTTGAATAAATAAATTATTATTCTTAACATACAGTTTAGCATGATGTCCTGACGCAAATGGTTCTGATAATATTAGTGAATTATCTTCCTTACGCCCAATAGTTACCTCATTACGAATAAGGATAACTGTTCCTTCTTCCAAATCTTCGCTTGCTCCTGCATCTTCTACTTCAATTCCGAATTTCTTAGTGTAAGCAGTATTTTTTTTCTTGCCGCCTGTCTTAACATCCTTGTACATTATCTTTAGTGCATAATAAATTATTCCATATAAAAATATTATAAATACTATTCCAAATACAAAGCTCATTATTCTGGAAATACTCATTTTTTCACCTCGATTAAACTGTTATTTATTATTCTATATTATATGTTATTGAAAAAAATAACAAGACTTAAACCGTTATATTAAGAGGTTTTTAAGATATTTGCCAGTATATGACTCCTTAACTTTAACTATGTCTTCCGGCTTACCTTTTGCTACAATAGTACCTCCCTTGTCTCCTCCTTCTGGACCAAGGTCAATAATGTAATCTGCGCATTTTATCATATCTAAATTATGCTCAATTACTACTACTGTATTACCAGCATCAACCAGCCTTTGTACAATATAAACTAATCTATTTACATCATCCACATGAAGTCCTGTTGTAGGCTCATCAAGAATGTAAAGTGTTTTACCTGTACTTCTCTTAGATAATTCATAAGCTAGTTTAATTCTCTGTGCCTCTCCACCTGATAATTGTGTTGATGGCTGTCCTAGCCTTATATATCCTAATCCCACATCATATAATGTCTGTATCTTATTTTTAATTCTTGGTATATTTTCAAAGAACTCTAATGCTTCCTCTACAGTCATATTTAAAACGTCATCAATAGATTTCCCTTTATACTTAACTTCCAAAGTTTCCCTGTTGTATCTCTTTCCTTTACATACTTCACATGGTACATATACATCTGAAAGGAACTGCATTTCTATTTTGATTATTCCATCACCAGAGCAGGCTTCACATCTACCGCCTTTAACGTTAAAGCTGAATCTTCCTGGTTTATATCCTCTCATTTTTGCTTCAGTAGTCTGGGCAAATAATTCCCTAATTATATCAAATGTACCTGTATAAGTAGCAGGATTTGATCTTGGAGTTCTTCCAATAGGGCTTTGATCTATATCAATTATCTTATCAATATTTTCATAGCCTGTAATTTCTTTATGAAGTCCTACTGGATTCTTGCTTTTATTAACAAGCTTATTAAGGCCCTTATATAATATTTGATTAATTAAAGTACTCTTTCCTGAACCTGATACGCCAGTTATCATCGTAAGTGTTCCTAATGGAATATCAACATTTACATTTTTAAGGTTATTTTCCTTTGCACCTTTTATCTTAATAAACTGTCCATTACCTTTTCTTCTTTCTTTTGGAACTTCAACTTTCTTTTCACCAGTTAAATATTGGCCAGTTATTGATTCTTTGCAGGCCTTAATTTCATCAACTGTTCCTGCAGCAATTATCTGTCCGCCATGTTCACCAGCTCTTGGCCCAATATCAACTATATAGTCAGCTTCCTTCATTGTATCTTCATCGTGTTCAACAACTATAACTGTATTTCCTACGTCTCTTAAGTTTTTAAGAGTCTGGATAAGTTTATCATTATCTCTTTGGTGCAATCCTATACTTGGTTCATCTAGGATATATAATACCCCCATAAGAGCTGAACCTATTTGAGTTGCCAACCTAATTCTCTGAGATTCTCCTCCTGATAAAGTTCCTGAATTTCTAGAAAGATTTAAATAATCAAGACCAACATTAACTAAGAATTCTAATCTATTTCTTATTTCCTTAACAATCTGGTCACTGATAATTCTATTCTTTTCGGAGAATTCTAGTGAATTAATATAATCTAACTCTTCTTTAATAGACATTTTAGTAAATTCATAAATATTTTTATCGCCTACTGTAACAGCTAAAGCATCAGCTTTTAATCTTGCGCCCTTACATTTAGGACAATGTTTATCACTCATATATTGTTCTATTTCAGCCTTGATAATATCTGAATTAGTTTCTCTGTATCTTCTTTCAAGTGTATTTATTTCACCATCATATGCATATCTATAAGTATTTAATGAACCATCTTTTCTATATTTTACAGTAAGTGTCTTTCCTTTTGTTCCATATAAAATTAAATCTAGTTCTTCCTTAGAGTATTCCTTAATTGGCTTATCTAAGTCTAAATCATATTCCTTGCTTAAGGCTTGCAGTATAGCAAATGTCCAAGCATCCTCTTTTAATCTGCCTTCACCCCAGTTTGCAATAGCACCTTCCATGATGCTTAAATTCTTATCTGGAATTATTAAGTCTGGATCAAATTCCATCAATGTTCCAAGCCCATCACATCTATCACATTTTCCCCATGGAGAGTTGAAGGAGAATAATCTAGGAGCTAATTCATCTATGCTTATTCCACAGTCTGGGCAGGCATAATTTTCACTAAATAAAATATCTTCTTCACCAATAACATTAATAATAACTAGACCTTCAGCCATCTTTAATGCTGTTTCAATTGATTCTGCAAGTCTGCTTTGTATTCCATCCTTAATTACAAGCCTATCTACAACAGCTTCTATATTATGTTTAACATTCTTTTCTAATTTAACTTCTTCTTCAGCAAGTTCGTATATTTCACCATCAATTCTTGCTCTGACAAAACCATTTTTAGTTATGTTAGCTAAAACCTTTTCGTGAAGACCTTTCTTTCCTCTAATAACTGGTGCTAAAACCTGAATTTTAGTTCTATCCCCAAGATCCATTACTTGATCCACAATTTGATCCACAGACTGCTGAGTAATTTCCTTACCACACTTTGGGCAATGTGGAGTACCAACTCTTGCGTATAATAATCTCAAATAATCATATATTTCTGTGATAGTACCAACTGTTGATCTTGGATTCTTACTGGTCGTCTTTTGATCTATTGAAATTGCTGGTGATAATCCTTCTATATAATCTACATCTGGTTTATTCATCTGACCTAAAAACTGTCTTGCATATGAAGATAATGATTCTACATATCTTCTTTGTCCTTCAGCATATAATGTATCAAATGCTAAAGAAGATTTACCTGAACCAGAAAGCCCAGTAAATACAATTAACTTGTCTCTAGGTATTTCTAATGATACATTCTTTAAATTATGAACCCTAGCGCCTTTTACTATAATTTTATCTTTCATGAGTCCACCTCTTCTCTTACTATTTATTATTGCCGTTCTGATTATATAAAATATCCTTAATAAATATTTTGGTCATATTTCTATACCTTTACTCTCGAACAAACATTCTTTATTACTATTTTAGGTTTCTTATTTTATAATGTCAACAACATATATTTTTAGATAATTAAAGAAAAAATCTCTCGCTAATAGAGATCTTTATATTTAATTATGAAGCAATAAATCGCCTTTTTTTAGCATAAAATATATGCAACTTATTAAGAGCATTGCTCCTGCTGCTAAAAATATGGTTACCACTGACACTTTATCTGAAATAAATGGTATTATTGCTACGGTAATCAATGAACTAATTGTAATAATTATCTTATATGTTGCAAATATTCTTCCTAAATACCTATTTTCCACATTTTCTTGCAATATATTTTTAAAACATATACCTTGAATTGAAATTAGTAACGAAATTAATATCAAATCTGCTATTAAAATATTATATATTCTACATATTACTGAGAATAACATACTAACAAGCATAATATCTAAAATATTTTTTTCTTTCTTAATTATTTCAATAACCTGTTTATCAAAAACAACAAGTTTATCATCATCTTCTACTCTTACATTTCCTTTATATCTAATTTTATAAAAGCAAATTGCAGATATAAGAAAACTAATAGCATTAAAGCTAAACAATATATCGCTTCCCAAAAATCTGTAGATTACCCCTGACACTGCTAAAGAAATAAACATAACTCCAGTTTCAGTAATATAATTTTCTTTAAATAACTTATGCAAAGAATCACTCCTACCATTAATTTTTACTTTTCTAAGCCTACAATTAATGTCTAAGATCGATTATAAATACATTTTTATCCAAATATAAGTCTGTTTTTACTAACAGATCTAAGGTATAATAAAAATATAGAGGAGATACTTTTAAGTATCTCCTCTATTTTCTTTCATATATAATTTTACCTTCGATATTTATGTGTTTTCTTAAGTTTTCATTAGTTATAGCTTTAAAATCTAAAATATCGAAGAAATAGGGCAATGGATATATTTCATTTAGATAATCATCTAAGCTATAAATAATTCTACTGTCTATTTTATCATCAACTACAGCAATATCTATATCTGAACCCTTTTTATATTTAACACTTTTCATTATATCTATTCTATTAAAAATCATTAAACTTTCCAAGCTATACAGATAATTAAATTTCCATGAGCTAATTCTGCTTTAATACTATGGCCCAGCCCCTCAACCAATGTTTTGGTGATACAAAGCCCAAGACCAGTATTCCTATCACTTCTAGATTTATCCGCCGTATAAAATCTATCAAATATTTTTCCTAAATCATCTTGAGTTAAATCAGGAGCCGAATTAATAAATTCAGTTTTTATTAACTCCGCTTCTTTTTTCAAGGTTATTTTAACAAACTTATTACCATGTTTAAGCATGTTATTAATTAAATTAGCAAAAATCCTGTTTACTGCACCTTCATCACAAATAATATCTGGCACATGTTCAGCTATTTCTATTACTGGTTCTATGCTCTGTTGAACAAAATCATTATAAAACAAGGCAATATTGTTACATAATAGCTCGCTTAGATTAAGCTTTTGATAATTAAACTTATATTCGTTTCCTTCTATTCTAGATAGCTCATAAAAACTGCTGATTAATTCCTGCAGAAATTTAGTCCTGCTTTCCACAATATCTAGATATTCCTCTTTATCCTTATCTGTAGTCTTAGAAGAGCGTACAAGCTGTAAGTAGCCCATAATAGAAGTAAGTGGAGTTCTTAAGTCATGGGACATATTTGCTATGCTGGCTCTTAGATCATCTTCTACTTTCTTTTTCTCTGCATTCATTTGCTGTTTTCTATCATATAAAAGATTAATTTTACTTATCATCTTTTCTAAATCATTATCAGCAGACTTCGTTTTTATATTTACATAATCGTCTAGATTCTTATCTATCTGCTTTGATATATTCCTGAACTCTCTCTTATACCCTGCTATAATCATTAATAAACAAACTATTATGATTACTAAAATGATCTCAATTATCATACCTATCTCCAAATAAAACTTATTCTATATAAATTAGTATACACCACCTTCTGTATACTGCGAAGCAGTTTTAATGATGATCTTAAGTTAATTACGAATTATGAATGCTGAATGCTTCTAAATAATTTTACGCCTTTGGTGTTTAGTAATCTCCAAACTATTGCTGTTAATACTAATAAGATTATTAATATTACTGTTAAGAATAATTTGATATTTTCTATCTTAAAAATTATTAAAGCTAAGATTGGCAAGACTATTGCAGCAAACACTGCTATCATATTTACAAATACTGCTGCACTCTGTTTTACTACTGTTGTAGGGTTTTCCCACTCCATCTTAGGCAATAGCAGGTTAATATATAGACCAGCTACTGCACTTAATACTGCAAAGATAACTGATATTAAAATATTTAGCAGTAAATAAACTACTTCAAATTTTAAGGCAAAGAAAAAAATAATATTTATTACTATTGAAAGTGGTACCGTAATTATTAAATTAGTTAGAATCTTGCTCTTAAAAATATCTTTTTCACTTATTGGCAAGGTCTTCTTAATCCAGAGATTTTTCCCCTCTAATGAAATACTTGATATTGTTGTACATGATAAACCTATACCAAATATAAGCGCTAATAAGGCTGCACAAGATGTGATATTACTCATTCCACTAAGCTCTGAAGTTTTTAACATTACATCAACAATCTCCCTACCTTTAAATAAAGCAAGTATTGATACTAATAAAATTAATACCATCCCCACTGCTGTATTCATTACATAAATTGAAATTGAAAAATATTTTCTAAGTTCTTGATTTGTTAAAGACTTTATTGGACTCTCTGTTTTTAAAGATCCAAGCTTATAATTTGATTTTCTATAAGTTTCTCCTAACAATAAGTTAATTTTATTAAATATTCTACTGAAGATTAGGATAAAAACTATAAAAGGAATTATTGATATTGCAATAAACTTAACTATTGCTAATAGATCAAAATTTATCATTGCCTTTGATAAAAATGCTGCTGGTGGATATGCTTTTGCAAAACCTACCTTTATTGAAGAACTATTAGCTACAAAGTAATTTAATATATCCTGTAGCCTTATTGAAGCATACAAAATACCTACTACTGCTATTGTGCTTACTAGTATTGTAGTAATACTCTTATGCCTAGATTTTGAGGCAATATATGAAATTAATACCGCAATTATTGAAGCTATTATTACTGGTATCATTGGAATAAATATTAGCCCGATAATCATCATCAGAAAGAAGGTCCAGAAAACATTACCACTTTTAATAAAATATACTATTGATGCTGGTACAAAGACTAAAGCAGTAAATATATAATTTATGATCATCATTTCCATAAGCTTACTACATAAAATAGTACTACTCTTTATTGGAAGTGCGGATAACAATTCATAATCCTTTGAAGAAAATAATACTCCTGGTGCCTTATATACATAGGTGAATACAATAACTATAGAACTTACAATAACTGCAAAAAGCAAAAGAAGCTCTAATTCACCCATTGGAGCAAATACTTCTGCTAATGCATATGAATATGTGGCAGACAAGAATGCAACTAATACGCCTACAAATAGCAGCATTCCTGAAACGCCAATTAGTTTTCGCTTTTCTTTACCATCACCAATATTTTTAGAAAATCCATTTATTCCTGTAGCATTTATAAATGATATTTTTAATAAGGCACTTAAATTACTCATGATCAATCAACTCCATAAATACATCTTCTAATGAACTATTTCCTTTAACTTTTTCGATAGTTCCCTGATCAATAATCCTACCGTTTTTAATTATTGCTACCTTGTTACAAAGTTTTTCTACAACCTCTAGTACATGGCTAGAGAAGAAAATTGAAGTTCCTTCACTGCATATTTCTCTCATTATTTCTTTTAAAATAAATGATGCCTTAGGATCTAAGCCCACAAATGGTTCATCTAAAACTAAAAGCTTTGGTTTATGAATAAGTGCTGATATTATTACAAGCTTCTGTTTCATACCATGTGAATAAGATGAAATTAAGTCGCCTAAATACTTTGTAAGCTCAAATCTATCTGCATATTTCTTTATCAAATTTTCCCTATCACTTTTGCTCACCTTATATACATCAGCAATAAAATTTAAATATTG
This sequence comes from uncultured Clostridium sp., assembly GCA_934777095.1. GTDB lineage: Bacteria > Bacillota > Clostridia > Clostridiales > Clostridiaceae > Clostridium. The sequence goes on from CAKVNP010000023.1 coordinate 11,211, forward strand.
TATCCCTGTTAAAGATTCATAAATATCTGGATTATCAGGTATATATGCCATTTTACTTTTACACTTAACAGGATTATCCTTTATTGAGGTACCACCTATTAAGATATCTCCTTCAGTAAAATCAAGTATTCCTACGATAGATTTTATAGTAGTAGTTTTTCCTGCTCCGTTATGTCCAATAAAACCATATATTTCACCTGAATTTACCTTTAATGAAATATTGTCCACAGCGTTTTTTCCTTTGCCATAACTTTTAGAAAAATTCTTTATCTCTAACATAATATCCTCCATCTTATTTAATATCTTGTGCTTTAAATACAAACATTCCTGCACCTAAAGCTATAATTATTGTTATTAATCCAATAATTGATGCCTTTAATATATCTCCACCACTTGCTTTAATGGCAGTAACTAAAGAACTATTATAAAATAATGAACATTCATAAAGCCTATCAAACCAATCATACATTCCATAAAAATATGCTATCATGGTTGGTATAAATATAAATAATACAACTGATATTCCAATAGTTGCTGCATTACTCTTTACTATCGTAGAAATAAGCATAATAACTGCTGATACCGCTGAAAAAACAATCACAGCCCCTATAAATGTACGTGCCATATTCCCTAATTGAACCACTGCAAATTCCTGTCCCCACCCCTTAGTAAAAGTAAGACCTATTGTTGCTGTTGCAGTCATTATAGCCATAATCACTGCAATACCTGCTGATATATTAATAAATTTAGCTAGATAAAATTCTGTTCTCTTTTTCCCATAAGCTAAAGTGTTTTTTATAGTTCCTTCTGAATATTCCTTGGCCAACATCATCCCTACAAGTACTGCAATAAGAATCTCCATTACACCTGTTCCATATGCCATATGATATGCTTCCAATGGCTTTACATCAAATATATCCTCTACACCATTAGTACTGAATCCTAAACTTCCAGGAACCACTACTTCATCAGAAGTCTGCCCTAATAAAGCATCCAGTTGTTCTTCAGATATTTCATTACCTGTTGCATCTTTAATCATCTCTTCATCGATAATTGTACAGAATCCTGCTGTTAATAAGCCAAATAATAAGGCTATTACGCATAATATTTTAAATCCTTTGCTTTTAATCATCTTATACCATTCTGCTTTATTCATTCTAA